>JBGSIR010000314.1:0-5038 GCA_041742415.1 Fimbriimonadaceae bacterium
TGGCCGTGGCCGGGCTCACCCCATTTGGCCCCGTCGCCGCCATCTCGCTCGGAGGCTGGCTTGCCGCGATGGAATTCACCTCTTCGGCCGAGTCGCGCCGGGGCCGCCTGCTCACCGACCAGGCGCTCGCCTTTCGAAGAGTGCCCGGCGGAGTCGGCTTTATGATCGGATGCGGCATCCTGAGCATGCTCCCCATCATCAACGCTCTGGCTCTCCCGGGAATGATCGCGGGAGGGGCTATCCTTATCCAAGATGCTGACCGAGCGGGCTCCTTTGCGCTTCCCTCGGAAGAGCCCACACAAGCGACATGAAAGGATTCTTCAATCGAATGCAGGCGGCCATTGCGGCCGCGGGCGCCCTGAGCCTTGGCATGGGGATCCAAGCCTATTTCTTTCCTCGGCCTGGCCACGAATCCTCGCTGATTTCCCTCGCCGCGGCGGGCGGGCTCGGTCTGCTCTACATCGTCAGCGCAATCATTGCTGCTCGCCTGAACCTTAAAGGCGGTTACATCATGGCTGCCGGCGCAAGCCTCTTTCTGCTGAGCCGGTTTGGCCCGAAAGTCGTGCTGGGGCGCGCCGCGCTCTATCCCGATGTCGTGATGGCCCTGATTGCCGTCGCACTGCTCACAGCGCTCACCTACCTGCACTTTCAGCAAAAGAGGGCTAAGGATTAGCCGCTGCCAAAGCCAGAGGTAATGGCTCCAATTTGGCTCTGCTGAGCGTTCAGCGAAGCAATGGCCTGCTCCATCACGGCAAACCTCTGCCTCAAGAATGCTTCCCGGAGCTGAAGCTGGTCTGCCAATTCATCCAACCGAACATCAAAGTCTTTGATCTGATCCTTGATGGAGTTGTCGTTGGCAGTTAAAATTCCGTCGACAGAATCAGTAAAGCTGCTCAGAACGCTGGTGATGCGCTGGCTGAGGCCGCTTGTAAAGGAGACTGTGCCCACCACTCCCGTGGCTGCCCCAGTGTATTGAATCTGGAGCCCCTCCGTATTGGCGTTGTCCTCGTTGCCGATCAAGAACTGACCACTTCCCGTTGCGGTTTCGCCATTGATCGTGCCCGCGATGTTTAAGCCGGCCGTGGCCGTTCCGCCGGTCGTGCCGATGCCGGAGTTGTCATTGCCCGCCGCAAGATTGGAAGTGACTTGAAATGCCGTCGATGCGCCAAAGTTTTTGCTGACAAAGGTCAGCTTGCCCCCCTCAACGCTGGCCGTCAGTCGGTCTTTGAAGTTGGCGCTTTGGTTGACCTTATCCGCCAAGTCCTGCAGAGAGTCTCCGACCGAAGATGTGATCGTAAAGCTGCCGCTGCCGAAAAGTAAGCCCGAAAAGGTGAGGACTTCTCCACCGACGTTGGCGCCTGAAGGTGCCATGCCGGCCTCCACTCGGCTCTGGGTTGCCGCTTGGGTGATGTTCACCTCATAGCCTGCGCTGCCAGATGACTTGGCTTTGCTGCTGCCGTTGACATAGACAAGCTGACTTGTGCTGGTCGAGCCGGTGTCCGCAAGAATGTTGCGAACCGCATCCGGATTTTCAGCCAAAACCGTATTCAGCCGTGTGGAATCCAGCTTGAGGGCGCCCTCACTATCAAAGAGAACTCCCAGATCAGCGAGGTTCCGCACGTCACCCGTCCCAACGTTGTTAAAGAGAACAGACGTGACCGAAGACTGAAGCTGAGCGGTGATCGAATCGCCCAAGAGCGGCCCGCCGGAGAGGCTGTCGGCGTCGAACTGAGTGTTCTGCCGAATATAGCCGTTCAAATTGTTGTAGGCATCCACCAGCGACTGAAGCGAATCCTTGACCTTAGAGGTGTCGGCATTCAGGCTCAAGGTGATCTCTTTCGAAGGATCTGCCTTTTTCAGCGTGAAGGATGCTCCGGGGAGGACCGTAGTGACTTCATTGGATGCGCTTTTGAAGCTGACACCATCCAGGGTGTACTCCGCATCCTGAGCCTTGACCAGCTCTCGGTAAGGCTTATTCTCATAGAAGCCCAGATCTTCAAAGAGCGCATCGGTGTCCTCCAAAGAAGCAGGAACTTCCGAGCCGCTGAGCTCAAGCCGGAAGTTGGCGCCGTCCGCAACAACCTGCGCCGAAACCCTCTCGGGAGTTCCGGAAAACTGGGTGTTGATCGCGGTGGCAATATCCTGCAGACTTTGGGTGTCCGCGTCAATGGAGAACGTGACCCCGTCAAGATCGAAGCTTTTCGTGCCAGTCCCGACTGATAGGCTGGCTAGAGTGGCTGAAGATGAACTGAGGGCCGAAGATCGAACCGTATTGGCGGCTGGCTGATTCAAGAAGCTCTTAATGCCGTTGAAGCCCAGGGCATCCGCAGCCCCGCCGACAAAGTTGGAAAACTCAATGGCGTTCGCCTCGCCTGATTTGCTGGCCGAAAGAGTCATGTACGCCTGCCCCTCTCCGCCGTTGATGAGGCTCGCTCGCACCCCGGCCTTTGAGCCGTTAATCTTGCCGGCAATCGTCTGCAAATTGTCGGTTGCCTCGATCGCGATGCTAACGCCATTGAGGTCAAAGCTGCCGGCCTGGCCAAGCGCCGAAGTGGTTGACTGCTGCGCAGCACTGGAGACTTTGTGCGCCTGCGCAAGCTGGCTGACTCTCAGACTATAAACACCCGCAGACGCAGAGCTGGTTGCGGAGATTGAAGCCGAATCCGAATCTGAGGAAGACGCCGTCACCGACTGGTAGGCCGAAGGAGAGTTGAGGCTGGAGACTGCTCCATTGAAGGCAAGAATGTTGCTTCGCAGCTGACCATAGATGATCTGCCGCCCCTCAACCTGTGCCTTTTGAGTTTGAATCCGCTGACGGCCGATGCTCTCAATTGACACCAGCTGCCTGACAATCGACTCGACGTCGATGCCAGAGCTGAGGCCCGAGAACCGAATCCCGGATTGAGGCTGACCGATGCTCATTTAGATGATCTCCAAGAGGATTATCGGACGCGCATGCCAGAATCTTCCTGGCGAATTTGAGGGTTGTTTAGACCATTCCGAGCATCGCAGAGGTCTGCTCAAGACTTGCGTGCATCTTCTCGCGAATCGTTTCGAGATCGCCGGCGGTGAGGCCAGCCCAAGCTGCGGCAGCCGGCGCCAGAATGGGCGGCCTGCCAATGAGCTCGGCCTCGACCACTTCGAAGCTGAGGTAGCCCGAAAGGTGGACGATAAACTCTTCGGCGCTGGCTTGGCCAATGAAGGGCCCCTCATGATTTCGGATCACCGATCCAAGTGAGTGAGGAAAGTTCCAGCGGTCGGCCAGGGCGCCGCCGAGGTCCGTGTGGTTTGCCCCAAGAATTCTGGTTTCTGTGAGAAGCAGTGACTCATCGCGGCTCACTGATTCACGCACCACTTCCTGATAGGGCAGATTGAACATCGTGATGAGGAACAGCCGGCCGATATCTTGGAGGAGAGAACCAATAAAGACGGTCTCGCGCTCCTTTCTGGCCAAGCCCTTCTTTTGGCAGATGAACTCGGCAGCGATGCCAGAGGCGAAGGCCTGCTTCCAGAACGCCTCCTGCATTTTCAGGACCCTGGGATTTGTGGACCGCATCGCATTGAGCACGCCAAGGCTCAGCAGCAGATTGCGGACCTGTTGAAGGCCGAGGATGCTGACAGCATGCGAGATCTGTGTGATCTGGCGCGGCATTCCAAAGTAGGCGCTATTGACAACCTTGAGCAGCTTTGTGGTGATGGCAGAGTCCTGAATGATCATGTCGTTCAGCTCCTGAGTGGTGACGGTCTCACTCTCCACTTTTTGCACCACTTGGACAACGACATGCGGCATGGGCGGAAGGTCCACCATCGCGCGGTCGATGTACCGCCGAATCAAAAGGCTCTCTGCGCCTGCTGCCATTCCTTAAAGTCCTCGAGAGTTCATTGCCAATCCCGCAATGTCCAAAATCAACGCCACTCGGCCATCGCCGAGGATCGTTGCTCCGTTGAATGATCCCAGTCCGCCACAGAATCGGCTGATCGATTTGATCACCACTTCCTGCTCGCCAACGAGCCCATCAACTGCAAGGCCAAGCCGCTGTTCGCCAATGCCAACAATAACGGCGTAGCCCCGAGAACTGTTTTCGGCAGATTGCGGCGAAACCCCTAGGGCGCGCTCCAAGCGAAGAATGGGGATCGTCTGGCCGCGAATGACAATCACCTCTCGGCCATTAACGGTTTGAAGGCTTTCGTCGTGAATCGCCAACGTTTCGATGACTGAAGCAAGGGGAATGACATAGACTTGGCCGCTCTGCCGGATCATCAAACCCCGAATAATTGCCAGAGTCAGCGGCAGCCGCAGGCTCACGGTCGTGCCCTTGCCAGCCACAGAATCGATGTCAATCATGCCGCCGACTTTTTGGATATTCGACCGCACGATGTCCATGCCGACTCCCCGTCCGCTGACTTCGCTGACCTCTTGGGCCGTGCTAAAGCTGCTTGCGAAGACAAGCTGAACCGCCTCTTTGTCGGTGAGGCGCTCGGCAGCCGCTTCGGTCATCATGCCCTTCTCCACGGCCTTGGCGCGAATTCTGGCCGGATCAATGCCGCGTCCGTCGTCCTGAATCTGGATGACGATGTGGTTTTCCTGGTGGGCGGCGCTGATGATGAGCGAGCCCTGCTCGGGCTTTCCGGCCTGCAGGCGGTCGGCCGGAGTCTCCAGCCCGTGGTCCAGTGAGTTGCGAAGAACGTGCAGGATGGGATCGCCGATCAGCTCGATGACCGTGCGGTCAAGCTCGGTTTCGGCGCCGTGCAGCTCCAGCTTGATGTCCTTGCCCAGCTTTTGGGCCAGGTCTCTCACCACGCGCGGAAGCCGGTTAAAGATGATCTCAACCGGCATCATTCGCGCCTTCATGATTTGGTCTTGAAGGTCGGTCGTGATGCGGGCGACATGGCCGACAACTTCCGTCAGGATCTCAAGGCGCGGGTCGTCGGTGGAGGAGGCCAGCTCGGAGGCGACCTGCGAGATTCGGGTTCGGTCAATGGCCAGCTCGCCGACGAGATTCATCAGGGAGTCCAGCCGGGCGACGTCAACGCGCAC
>JBGSIR010000315.1:0-2705 GCA_041742415.1 Fimbriimonadaceae bacterium
CCCCGGCCATCCAGCCGCGTCAGCGAGAACCGGTCGCCGGTGTCTCCGGGGAAAGCCACTTCGTTGCGGTGAACCAGAGCGGCGCCCGCGTCAAAGTCGATGCGGAGGTCCGGCGCGTCGGTCATAGGCAGCATGGACTGAGTCTACGCGGAGACCGCCCGCAGAGCGGCAGGCCGGGGGCGGCATAATCGGCCCCAGGAATGAACGGATGGGCTCTGCTGGAGGAGGCGCGGCGGCGCACTCTGATTCTGGATGGAGCCATGGGCACCTCATTCCAGGCGCTCGGCCTGAGCGAAGAGGACTACCGGAAGGGCCCCTTTGCCGACCATCCCGATGAGCTAAAGGGCGCCCATGACCTCCTCTCCCTCACCCGGCCCGACCTCGTCGCGCAGATTCACCGCGAATACATCGAAGCGGGCGCGGAGATCATCACCACCAACACATTCAACGCCAACGCGATCTCCCTGGCCGACTACAGCCTGGAGAGCTGGGGCAGGGAGCTGAGCCGAGCCGCCGCCGAAGTGGCCCGCGAAGCGGCGGGGGACAAGGCCTGGGTGGCCGGCGGCATCGGCCCAACCAACCGCACCGCGAGCCTCAGCCCCGACGTCAATCAGCCCGGCTATCGCGGCGTCACCTTCGACGAGCTGCTCGCGGCCTACCGCGACAACATTCTCGGCCTCATTGAGGGCGGCGTGGACCTGCTGCTCATCGAGACCGTCTTCGACACTCTCAATGCCAAGGCCGCGCTGCAGGCCTGCCGACTGGCCATGGATGAAGCCGGAGTCAACCTGCCCCTCTGGATCAGCGGCACCATCACCGACGCCAGCGGACGCACCCTCAGCGGTCAAACCCTGGAGGCGTTCCTGGCCTCCATAGAGCATGCCCAGCCCGCGATTGTCGGCCTGAACTGCGCCCTAGGCGCCGACCTTCTTCGCCCCTACCTCGCCACGCTGAGCCGGGAGGCGCCCTGCCTGGTGAGCGCGCACCCCAACGCCGGGCTTCCCAATGAGCTGGGCGAATATGACCAGACTCCCGAGGAGATGGCCGCCCTTGTGGCCGCCTATGCCCACGACGGCATCGCCAACATCATCGGCGGCTGCTGCGGCAGCACTCCGGCCCACATCCGCGCCATCGCAGAGCTGGCTCGCGGAACCGCTCCGCGCGCCATTCCAGAGCCCAGCCCACTGCCCACCTTCAGCGGCCTGGAGCGGATGCAGATCTTCCCCGGCGCAAACTTCGTGAACGTTGGCGAGCGGTGCAACGTCACGGGCAGCCGCCGTTTCCGCCGCCTCATCCACGATCAACTCTGGGAGGAGGCTCTGGCCGTGGCGCTGGAGCAGGTCGAAAACGGCGCGCAGATCCTCGACATCAACATGGATGAAGGCCTGCTGGACAGCGAAGGCGCCATGGTCGAATTCCTCAACCGCGCCGCCGCGGAGCCGGACATCTGCCGCGTGCCCTTCATGATCGACTCCAGCAAGTGGAGCATCATCGAAGCTGGCCTCAAGTGCGTGCAGGGCAAGGCCATCGTCAACTCCATCAGCCTAAAGGAGGGCGAGGAGGAGTTCATCCGCCAGGCCCGCATGGTGCGGAGCTATGGCGCCGCCGCCGTGGTGATGCTCTTTGATGAGCAGGGCCAGGCCGACACCCTGGACCGCCGCATCGAAATCGCCGGCCGAGTCTGCCGCACGCTCATTGAAGAGGAGGGCTGGCGCCCCGCCGACGTCATCATCGACCCCAACATCTTTGCCATCGGTACCGGCATCGAAGAGCACAACCGATACGCCATCGACTTCATTGAGACGATCAAGTGGATCAAAGCTCATTGGCCCGGCGTGCTCATCAGCGGAGGACTCAGCAACCTCAGCTTCAGCTTCCGGGGCAATGACGAAGTCCGCGAGGCCATCCACAGCGTCTTCCTCCGCGCCGCGATTCCGGCAGGCATGGACATGGGCATCGTCAACGCGGGCGCCCTGCCGGTCTATGACGACATCGAGCCCGAGCTGAGAGAGCTTTGCGAGGACCTAGCCTTCGATCGCCGGCCGGACTCCACCGAACGGCTGGTCGAGTTCGCCGGGGCCATGAAGTCGCGCGGGCCGGAAGAGAAGAAGGCGGCCGAGTGGCGCAGTCTGCCAGTGCGCGAACGCCTGAAGCACGCCCTGGTGAGCGGCCTGGACGAGCACGTGATCGCCGACGTCCAGGAGATGCTGGAGGAGATCCCCGAACCCCTGCAGGTGATCGAAGGCCCCCTGATGGACGGCATGAACGTGGTCGGCGGCCTCTTTGGCGAAGGACGCATGTTCCTGCCCCAAGTGGTGAAGAGCGCACGGGTGATGAAGAAGGCCGTGGCCTATCTGGAGCCTATGCTCGACGCCCAGTCCGGCGGCGCCCGCAAAGCAGGGACCATCGTGCTGGCGACCGTCAAGGGCGACGTCCACGACATCGGCAAGAACATCGTCGGGGCCGTGCTGCAGTGCAACGGCTACGAGGTGGTGGACCTCGGCGTGATGACGCCTGCCGCCAAAATCCTTGCCGCGCTGAAGGAGCACAACGCCGACATGCTGGGCCTGAGCGGGCTCATCACGCCGAGCCTCGACGAGATGGTGAGCGTGGCCCGCGAGATGGAGCGCGAAGGGCTGCGCACCCCGCTGCTCATCGGCGGAGCCACCACCAGCCGCGCCCACACCGCCCTCAAAATCGCCCCC
>JBGSIR010000316.1:0-2798 GCA_041742415.1 Fimbriimonadaceae bacterium
ATCAGCCGGGCCTCCGCCGCGGGCCTTAACATCACCGCCAGCCTCGGCGCGGCCGCCTGGCCCGACTCGGCCCATGACGCCCTGGGGCTTTTCCGCGTGGCCGATGAAGCCCTTTATGCGGCCAAAAGGGCGGGTCGAAACCGGGTCTGCGGGCCTATTCAGGGCAAGGCGGCCTAATTCGGCGGGGCTGCCTTGCGGAATGAGGCGCCCATCCATCAGAATAACTCTTCGCCGCGCTGCCCATTTATGGGTCAGCCTTCGGCCCAAGGAGCCACGACCAACATGTACGCGATCGTTCAAACCGGCGGAAAGCAGTACCGCGCCGAAAAGGATGTGGAGATCGTGGTCGATCTTCTGGAGGCCGAAGAAGGCTCTGCGCTCGATCTGGACGAAGTCCTTATGATCAGTGACGAAGGGGACGTCAAGATTGGCGCGCCCTTCGTGGCCGGCGCCAAGGTCAAGGCTCAAGTGGTGCGCCACGAGAAGGCCAAGAAGATCAACGCTTTCAACTACAAGGCAAAGAAGAACCAGCGCAAGCGCTGGGGACACCGCCAGCAGCACACCCGCATCCGAGTTCTGGAAGTGATCGGGGGCAAGTAAATCTCATGGCACATAAGAAAGGACAAGGATCAACCAAGAACGGCCGCGACAGCAATGCCAAGCGGCTCGGCGTGAAGCGCTTTGCCGGCCAGGTCGTGCGAGCGGGCAGCATTCTGGTTCGCCAGCGCGGCACCAAGCTCCACCCCGGCGCCAACGTCGGCATGGGCCGAGACCACACACTCTTCGCCCTCGTGGACGGCCAGGTCGTCTTTGAAGGCCCGAAGGACAAGCGGCGCGTCAGCGTCCAAGGCGCCTCCGAAGCCTAAGCGGCTTCTTCGCCAAATTCCGATCGCCGCCCGAGCCTTGAGCTCCGGCGGCGATTTTCGTTTAGACGATGCCAGACCGGAGCAGGTCTTTGAGCACCAGAAGGCCCACCACTTTCCCTTCGCTCACCACGGGCATCTCCCCGATCTTGCGGGGGTGGTTTTGAAAGGCCTCCAGGCCCTCAATCGCCATGAGATCAGGCTCCAGATAGGCCGCGCTGGCCGTCATGATGTCCTTGGCCTCGGCCTGCAGCGGCTGGCCTGAGCTGAGCAGCCGACGGCGGATGTCGCCGTCGGAGATAAAGCCGATCAGCCCGCCGCCCTCATTCACCACACAGGCCCCGCCCGCTCCGGTGCGGGTGATGGTCTGCAGAACTTGGATGAACGGCTCGTCGGCCTTGGCAAGCGGCAGGTCTTCGCCTTGGCGCATCACGTCGGCCACAGTCAGGGTCAAGCGGCGACCCAGCGCCCCCGCCGGGTGAAATCGGCCAAAGTCCTCTGCTCCGAAGCCTCTCTGCTCCATCACTGCCACCGCCAAGGCGTCGCTCATGGCCAGCATCAGCGTGGTGCTGGTGGTCGGGGCCAAGTTGTTGGGGCAGGCTTCGGAGGCTACGGTCACGGGCAGAACGATGTCGGCCAGCCGCGCCGCGCTCGATTCGGGGCGACCGGTGAGCAGTGCCATTTTTACTCCCTGGCCGCGCAGAGCAGGCATCACGCGCACGATCTCGTCGGTCTCTCCGCTGTAGGTGTAGAGCAGGGCCGCGTCGCCCGCGTGCGCCATGCCGAGGTCGCCGTGCAGCGCTTCGGCGGCATTCAGAAAAAAGCTGGGCGTGCCAGTGCTGCTGAGGGTTCCCGCCGCTTTGCGGGCGATATGGCCCGATTTGCCCACCCCACAGCACACGATGCGCCCTTTGCAGCTCAGCATCATCTCGGCCGTTTGGGCAAAAGCTTCGCCCAGCACGGCCTCGGCCGCGAGGATCGCTTCGGCCTCTTGGCGCATCACGCGTCGTCCGGCTTCGATCATCGCCCTTCCTCGTGGTGCAGGCTCATGATGCGGCGGCCAAAGAAGGCCTCGGCCCACTTGCCAGCGATCAGCGCGGTCTCGTTGTTGCGGTCGGCCAGAGGGTTCACCTCCACGATGTCCATGCCGATGAGCCGCGAACCGGCCCGGCCCGCCTCAAGATAGGCGCCCAGCCGCTCGGCCAGCAGGAATGCCTCCCGCTCGGTGAGCCCACCCCGCACCGCCGTGCCTGTGCCGGGCGCAAAGAAGGGGTCAATGGAGTCCACGTCAAAGCTCACCCACACTTTGAGCCCGGGCCGCTTGTCGAGCCAGGCCAAGAGCTGGTCGATGCAGGCCGGGCAGCCCTGACCGTCGATGTCCTCCATGGTGTGCAGCGAGGCGCCGGAGAGCGCCCCGTAGTTCCTCACCTCGCCCTGGTCCACGTCTCTCACCCCAAACCACGCGGCTTGGCTGCCCCGAAGGCGCGGCTCCGGCGCCAGTTCGCCTTGGATGCGCTGCCACAGTGGGTCAGGGTCCTCTAGCCCCATCAGCGCCGCCACCGGCATGCCGTGCAGGTTGCGCGTGGGCGATGTGGCCAAGGTGTTCAAGTCGAGGTGGGCGTCAATCCAAATCAGCGCCAGCTCGCCGTTCGCGGCCTCCACGGCGGCTCCCGCCGAGGCAATGGCCAGGCTGTGGTCTCCGCCGAGAACCACCGGCACGGCATCCTCTCGAATGGCCTCCGCAACGGCGCCCTTCAGCGCGGCGGACGCCGCAAAGAACGCACCAAGCCGCTGGCCCTCCGATTCTTCCGGCGGACCGTAAGGCTCCCGTTCCGGAGGAAACACGCCTCGGCTGTCCACGTCCAGCCCGATTCCCCGCAGCATTCCCGAAAGGCCGGCCATGTGCAGCGCGGCCGGGCCCATGCGGCTTCCGGC
>JBGSIR010000317.1:0-1710 GCA_041742415.1 Fimbriimonadaceae bacterium
GCGGGCGGTCAGGTGCAGCCGGGCGCCCTCGGGCTCGGCGGAGATGAGCAGGCCATATTCCTGCTGGGCATAGATCTCCAGCCACAGCGAGAGCGGAGTGGGCTGCACCGCCTTCTGAATCCGTCCGCCCACCAAAACTTGGGCTTCGGAGACGGCGGCCGCCAGGCAGATCGCGTCAAAGCCAAGGCGCTTCACCGGCGGCATTGTACCGGCGGGGGCAGAACCTGGCAAAGGCGCCGGGAAGCATCCGACTCAGCCACCCGACAAAGATGCTGAGATGGCAGAAGAAAAGGCCAAAAAGGGCATGGGCAAGCTCCCCATCATCATTGCGGTGGTCGCCGTGGTGGCTGCCGGCGGCTTCTTCATGATGCAGGGAGGCAAGGAGGAGAAGGAGACCGGACTTACTCTGGGCAAGCACACCGAAGAGGTGGGCGAATACCTCGTGAACCTGGGCGATGGCGCCACTTATCTCAGCACGAAAATCACCGTGCAGACGGCCGAGGGCACTTCGCTCGGCCACGATGACGGCCACGGCAAGGTGACGGCCAACCCGGCGGTTTCAGACGCCGTGATTGGCGTGCTCACTTCAAAGACGCTCGATGAGATCAGCACCCCCAGCGGCAAAGCCCGGCTCAAGCGCGAGCTGGCCTACTATATGAATCACGCCTACCACTCGACCCACGTGAGCGACGAGAAGGGCGGGCACAAAAAGGCGAGCTCCGACCACGAGGATGATAAGGAGCCCAAAGAGCTGGCCGCCGACTATGAGCCGGACTATCCGGAATGGGACAACGACCAAGGGCCCGTGCTCAAGGTCTACTTCACCACCTTCACCACCCAGCGCTGAACCAGCAGGGCGGCTCCGGCCGCTCCCGCCGCTCCGGCGAGGGGAATCATTGGGTAGGCAAAGCGCGACCCGCCGAAAAACAGGACCGCAAGCAGCGCTTGGACGGCCAGCATGGCCAGCGCCGTTCGCGGTCCTTGTCCATTGTTGAGGAAGGCAGCGCCCGCCGCGGCCAGCCACAGCGCGGCAAAGGGCCACAGGAATGCCTCGCACCATGCGCGATAGGCGAGGTAGACGCTGCGGTCGACGGCCAGGCGCGGCTCGGTGATTTGGCCGGGGACGGTTTGGGAGGACCAATACGCGGCGTCGGTGCTTTGGCCAAAAGTGCGGGCCAGTTTGGCCGGGGCTTGGGCGGCCCATCCAGCGGGGTCGCTGCCGATCACACGCATGGCTTCTGCGCGGGCTTCTCGGTCCAAGCGAAGCTCGTCCTGTGGGGTCTTGGCGTCTCGGGCCAGCCTTTCGGGCCTCTGATATCGCTCGCCGAGGGCCCCGATGAGCAGGTTTTCCCCGCCGTTTGCGCTCACCAAAAAGAGGCTCCCGTGGGTGTGCAGGCAGCGGGCCAGCCAAGGCGAGAGGGCAAGCAGGCATCCCGCCGAGAGCAGAGCCAGAGTGCGCCGCCGCTTTTCAGACCTCAGCAGGAGCACGCAGGGAAGGAAGAGCACTGCCTGCGGCCTCACCAGCGCCGCCAGGCCCCAAGCGGCCCCCGCCCAGCCCGGGCGGGCCGCAAGCACCAGAGCAAGGAGCATCAACAGGGCAAAGAGGGGCTCGCTGGCCAGGATGCTGCTGTAGCCGATGAGCACCGGGTGCAGGCTGCACCACGCCGCGGCGGCCACCCCCGCCCAGCGGCTGTCCGACCACTGCCGGGC
>JBGSIR010000318.1:0-1700 GCA_041742415.1 Fimbriimonadaceae bacterium
CCCCCGGCAGTGGGGGGCCTGCTGGCTGGGCTGCGAACTCTGGCGGCAACTCGGATTGGACGTCTTCTGGCGCGACCAGTTGCCGCCCAGCCGGGAGGGAACGCGCTGGGATCTGGTGCTGCAAACCATGGCGCTCTACCGCCTGATCGATCCCGGCTCGGAGTGGCGGCTGCACCGGCACTGGTTTGACCACAGCGCCATCGCCGACCTGCTGGGCGGCGACTGCACCCTGGCCGATCCCCACCGGCTCTACGAATGCCATGACAAACTCCTGGCCCACAAACGCGCCCTCTTCGGCCACCTCACCCAGCGTTGGCGCGACCTCTTTGATGCGAAATACGAAGTCCTGCTCTACGATTTGACCAGCACCTATTTCGAGAGCGACCCGCCGGAAAGCAGCGACGGCCTGCGCCGCTTTGGCTACAGCCGGGACAAGCGCAGCGACTGCGTGCAGGTGGTTATCGCCCTCATCGTCACCCCCGAAGGCTTCCCCCTCGCCTACGAAGTCCTGCCGGGCAACACTCCAGACAAAACCACCCTCCCGGACTTCCTCGCCAGGATAGAGGAACAATATGGCAAAGCCGGCCGCGTCTGGGTGATGGACCGCGGCATTCCCACCGAGGAAGTCCTCACCCAAATGCGCGGCAGCACCCCGCCCGTCAGCTATCTCGTCGGCACGCCCAAGGGCAAGCTGACCACTCTGGAAAAAGACCTCCTTGCACGCGGATGGAAACAAGCCCGGCCCAAAGTGCGCGTCAAACTCCTCCCGCAGGACGGCGAAACTTATGTGCTGGCCGAGAGCGGCGAGCGCATTCTCAAAGAGCGCTCCATGCGCCGGCGGCGGCTGCGTAAATATCTCGCCGCCCTCAACGCCATCACCCGGCGCAAGCGGCCGCTCAAACGCGATGCCGTCCACCAGGCCATCGGAGCGGCCAAAAAGGAAGCGGGGCGCGACGCCCGGTTTGTCATCGTCATCGTCAGCCATCAGGGCCGGGGCAAAAGCGAAACCGCCACCCTGAGCTATCAACTGGACCGCCCAAAGCTCCGCGAAGCCCGGCGGCGCGAAGGACGCTATCTGCTGCGGACCAATCTCAAGGAAACCGATCCTGCCAAACTTTGGGAATACTACCTCCAGCTCACCGAAGTCGAGCAGGCCTTCAAGGAACTCAAAGGCGACCTCTCGCTGCGTCCGCTCCATCATCAGCTGGACCATCGCATCGAAGCCCACATCTTTATCTCGTTCCTCGCCTACGCCATGCAGGTCACGCTCAAAGCCCGGCTGCGCCAAAGCGCCACCGGCCTCACCCCGCGGGCCGTCCTTGAGAAATTTGCCGCCGTGCAGATGCTCGACGTCCACCTGCCCACCACCGACGGGCGCGAGGTCATCCTGACCCGCTATACCCAGCCGGAAAAAGACCTCCAGCTCCTGCTTGATCAACTCAAGCTAACCCTCCCCGAACAGCCGCCTCCGAAGATTACCGGCCCCGTAAAACCCACCTGAACGGACCGCCCGCGTAGTGCAGACCTTTTCACATCGCTGAAATCGTTTTGTTGGAAATCAACGAGTTCCACTCGTTCCCCATTCCCAGTCCGCGAAGTCGGGTTAGCAGCGACGGAGCGGATACCTTCGTGCCGAGCCATGCGCCAAGGGGCGCGCAAAGCATCCCCGCAGCGGCGAAAACCAAACCCGCCCGCAGGTC
>JBGSIR010000319.1:0-2291 GCA_041742415.1 Fimbriimonadaceae bacterium
GGTGATCAGCTCGGTCAGCGCGGCCTCAGGCAGGCTCCCGGCGGCTTCGCGGGCCATGCCCAGCAGGCTGGCGGCGTCTCCGCGGTTGGCCATGATGTTCACGTCCAAAATCGGCTCGGGCTGAGCCTCCAGGATCTCCTCCAGCTCAAACCCGGCCATCGTGAGCGCATTGCCCAGCTCTTCCGGCGAAAGCTGGTGGTCGATCATCTTGGCGAGCTGAGACGCGGTGAACTTCACGGCGCGGGAAGTCTACCGACGCAGAACCCAAACGGCCAAAGTCAAGTAGGTATCGTGATGGACGTGCCGCAGCCGGATCGAATCTTCAGCGAAAGCGAGGCCTCCGAGCTGCTTCAAAAGGCCGTTGCGCTTCAGGAAGCCTCGGCGCAGGGCGGCGGATACAAGCCCGGCATCACCTGGACCGAGTTGAACCGCATCGCCGAAGAGGCGGGCGTCGACCGGTCCTTTTTAGAGCAGGCCCTGACGGCGCCCATCGCTGTAAAAAAGGAAAAGAACAGCTTTTTTTCCTCATCAGTTGAGCGGGTGGTGCAGGGCGAGCTCCCGGCGGACAAGTTTGACGTGATTCTGGAAGCCGCCCGGCCGATGCAGACTTCTAAGGTCCTCCCTTCACAGGTGGGCAGGACGCTTCGCAGCAATACTTGGATGGGCTGGAATCAAGCGGCTGTGGAGGTCTCGGCGCGAGGCGGCCGAACGCGCATCAAAGTGGGCACGAACGCCTTGATTCCCTACTTTGCGGCCGTCCATGCGCCGTTTATTCTCAGCATCATCGCTCTTGCCGGCTCGGCGAGCGAAGGCAACCCGCTGGCTGGCCTGGTCATCGCGGGCGGCCTGATGCTGCTCAGCGGCTTCTTCTTCACGATGATGATGCGAAAAGGGCGTCAGCAGGCGGTGGAGCTCGCCGACCGCCTGGCCGAAGTCGTGATGGAAGAGTGCCCGGTCGAGCAGGCCTCCACGGCCACGCCAGTCTACGAAGACACCCAAGCCGAGCTGCGGGAAAACATCTAGGGGGCCAGGAGGGCGTCGCCGTGGGCGGCCAGGGAGAGAACTTCGGAGCCCTGCCGCGTCAGAATGGCCCGCTCCCAGGCGCGGTCCAGAAGGCGTCGGCGGTATTCGGGCAGCAGGTGCTCGCTCTCGCCCAGTTGGCGGATGGACCAAAGGTTTCGCTGGAGCGACTGCGCGGTCTGCCACAGGCCTTGTGACGCGCCCTGCCGGGCCAAGCCGCCCACAGGCTGCGCGGGGAGCTTGAGCAGGCTCTCCACAGTTCGCCGAGCCCGGTTGTCCATCACCAGGTTCCGCTCATAGCGCATGGCGGTGGAAAATGGGATCAGTCGGGCAGCCTCGACCAGCATCGGCACGGGGTCGTCCTCATTGGCCAGCAGCACCGAGCCGGACGGCAGCAGATCATAGAGCGAATCCTCGCCGGCCGGGGGCGCGCCGAAGGCGGCCAGGCGCACCTGCGCCGACACCGGGAGCCGCGAAAGATGCATGGCCAAGAGCTTGGCCAGCGCGCCTCCTCGGCTGTGTCCGGCGATGACCACCGTCCCCCGGCGGCTCATCACGTATCGCGTGAGAAACTGCATTTTGCGATGGGCGCCGTGATAGCCCCGAAAGACGCGCCCTTTGCCGCCGCCCCAAATGGGGGCCTCCAGCACGGCGTTGAAGTTGCTGCGCCAGTCATCGGGAGTAGCCGAGCCGCGGTAAGCGATGATCGAGAGCTGGTCTCCCAGCTCGACAATCACAGCCTGCGCCTCATCCACATCGGCGATGCGCCATTCCTGGGCGGGACGGGTGGAGATGGCGAGCATCCTCACCGCATCGGCGTCGCCGGGGATGAGGTCGCGCATGGAATTCACCAAGGCGGAAGGGCTGTCGAGAACTTCGATGCCCCCAGGCCGCGCCACGCCGATTTCGCGAAAGAAGCTGGCGGCGGCGTCTGTGCCGTCGGACAGGCGGCGGTAGGTGTCGCCGCACAGGCGAGCAGCCAGGAGCAGGGCCAGCGGCCCCTCTCGGCCCAGCTCGGCCATGGTGAGGCTGCTGCGGTCCTGGTTCAGCGCGGCGGCCCGCTGAGAGGCAGTGGCGGGAAAGTTCCTGCCGTCCAAAGTCATCAGCGCGGAGTAGTCGCCGAACGCGGCCGGCAGCGGCGGGGCGGAGAGCTTGATGGGCTCGCCGGACATCAGCGACGCCCCGGAGAGTGTGACGCCTTCTCCCATCATATGAGCCTCCAAAGGCCAGACTTCCACCCGGCCATCGGGCAACGCGCGGCGCAGAGCGGC
>JBGSIR010000320.1:0-4993 GCA_041742415.1 Fimbriimonadaceae bacterium
GCGACATTGTCCTTCTCACCCAGACTCACGCCTCGGGCGACGCCCTTGTGGCGGGGCTGCGAAGCCGTGGCCTGCCGGTGCGGCAGAGCGGCGGAAAGAATTTTTACAAGCGCATGGAGACGATCGACGTGGCCAACGCTCTGGAGGCGCTTTCGGACCCCCGCAGCCGCACGGCTTGGCTGGCGATGCTGCTGAGCCCGGTGGTGGGGCTCTCGCTGGATGCGGTGGTGAGGCTGGATGAGCAGCCTTCGCTGATGGAGGCTCTGGAGGAGCCGCTGCCAGATGAGGAGGACGAGGCCCGGCGGCAGGAGGCCATGCGCTGGCTGCCCGAGCTTGCGGCCCGAAGCGGGCGGCTGGCGGCATGGGAGGTGCTGGGCGAGATCATTGCCCAATCTGGCTTCATCCCGCGCCTGGCCCGCCAGCCGAATGGACTGCGGCGCATCGCCAACATCCGCAAGCTGGTTCAGGTGGCGGCCGCGGCGCCCGACATGGGTCCGCAGGCGTTCAGCCACTCGGTGAGGATGCTGAAGGTGCGCAGCAACGAGGGCGACGCCGATTCCCGCCAGGGCGACGAAGAAGCGGTGCAGGTGATGACGATTCACGCCAGCAAGGGCCTGGAGTTTCCGGTGGTGATCCTGCCCGAGTTGAGCACGAATCCTTGGCTAAAGAACACCTTGGTGAGGTCGCGGGCGGGGCTGCCACTGCCGGTCTGCCAGCCCCCAGGCGAACGAGCCCTGGCGCCGGATTGGCTGGGCCAGTTGGAGCACCAGGCCGATGGCCGAGAGCGGGAGCGCCTGATCTATGTGGCCATGACCCGCGCAAAGGAGCGCCTTTGCCTCGTGGCGCCGGCGTCGAGCGGAAAGTCCAAGGGGGCGCTTTCCGACCGGGTGCGCGCGCTTTCGCTTTCGACCGACCCTGTCGGGGCCTTGGTGAGGGAGTTTCCCGCCGCCCCAGGTAGCCTTTCAGAGTGATCCTGCGCGCCGCCTCGCTTCAGCTTCGGTCGCATTTGGGCGACGTGGCGGGGAACCTGGACCGCATGGCCGAAGGCGTTCGCCAAGCCATGCAGGAAGGCTGCGGCCTGGCAGTGATGCCCGAGGCCGTCGTTCAGGGCTATCAGATTCAGGGCGCCAATGTGGAGCTTGCCCTTTCGGCGCAGTCCGCCGCCGATGAGATGGCCCAGCGGGTGGGCGAGGGCTCGGTTTCGGTGGTGTTTGGGCTCTATGAAAAGGCGGACGGCCGTCCCTTCAATTCATCTGTCTATGCGCGGCTGACCGATGGCCAGGCCGAGGTGCGCCACGTGCACCGCAAAGTTTTTCTGCCCACCTACGGGCTCTTCGACGAGGCCCGCTACTGCCAGTGCGGCTCAAGCGTGCGGGCGGCGGACGGGCTGGGGATGCTCATCTGTGAGGACGTTTGGCATGCGGTGATGCCTGCTCTTTCCGCTTTGGATGGGGCGGACATTTTGGCTGTGCCGGTGGCCTCGCCTGGCCGGGGATTTTCGGGCGAAGAGCCGGAGAACGTCGGCCGCTATCGGCGCATGCTGCAGGCCGCGGCCGAGGAGCACGGGATGTTTGTCGTCAGCTCCTGCCTCACCGGCTTTGAGTCGGGCAAGGGCCTGGCGGGGGCCTCGATGATGTTTGACCCCTTTGGCCGACTTCTGGCCGAGGCGCCCCTTTTGCAGGAGGCGATGATTGTCGCCGATCTGGATTTGGCGCTGATCTCCGCCGCTCGCTCCAAGTCGCCATTGCTGGCAGATTTGCGGGGAAAATGGCGCCTTTTGGCGGCCGAAGCCGGGCGCATTGCGGCAGAAGGCGGCCCGGACCCCGGAGAGCGGCCCCGGGGCCCTGTGGCATAATCCGCCGCAGAGAAAGGCGACCCTAGGGGAGCGGCTTTCTGGTGTCTCATGGCGGTTCAGCCCATTCTTGCAAAGCCTTTCATTCACCCGACCGCAGTTGTGGATCAGGGGGCCATCATCGGCGAGGGAACCTATGTGTGGCACTTTTCCCACGTGATGCCGCGCGCCGTGATTGGGCAGGGCTGCATGCTGGGCCAGAACGTTTTTGTGGCCGACAACGTGCGGGTGGGCAGCAACTGCCGCATCCAGAACAACGTGTCGATTTATGAGGGTGTGGAGCTGGAGGACGATGTCTTCTGCGGCCCGAGCATGGTGTTCACCAACTTCATCAACCCCCGCATGTCCACTCACCGCGAAGTGACGCACGAAGACTATGTGCGGACTCTGGTGAAGCGCGGAGCCAGCATCGGCGCGAACGCCACGATTCGCTGCGGAGTGACCTTGCACGAGGGCGCCTTTGTCGGAGCCGGCAGCGTGGTGACCCGCGACGTGCCCGCCTGGGCCATGGTGATGGGAGTTCCGGGCCGCATCGTCGGCTTTATGTCGGAGCATGGCGACCAAATGGATTTTTCGGACAGCGACATTTTTGTGTGCTCGCGCGGGGTGGCCTATCAGCAATTGGGCCCAGAAACCGTGGTCCGACTCGGCTGAGAGTCTTTTCCTTGCGAATTGCAGAACGTTCCCGAGCGTTCGCCGCGTCTGATGGAGTAGCATGACAGCCGCGTCATGCGCGTCCGGCTTGGACGTGCGCGGCGGCTTGAGGAGCGGGTCTTGAAGAAAGCTTTGATTGGACTTGCAGTGGTGGCTTTTGCCATTGGCTGCTCGAATGGCGGCGGTGGAACAACGACCGGCGGAGGTGTGACTGGCGGTGGAGTGACCGGCGGTGGCGTCACCGGCGGCGGAACTGGACTCCCTGCCCCGACGGTGAATTTGGGCACGTCCACGAACGCCAAAATTCAGTATCTCTCCGGCCAGGGCCGGCGCGCCGTGGGGTCGCAGTTCGCCATTCTCGACATCATTCGAGTGCAGAACGGCGAGGCCGATGTGGCTCCGGTTGACCAGAACACCTCCACGCTGAACGTTCAGCTGGACGGCTACACGATCAACTCGTTCGACTTCAGCGTCCAGGTGCCGGCCGGAACGCCGAGCAAGACGTTCACGCAGTTCCCCCTTCGCGTGGAGCGCATCCTGCAGGAAAACGCCACCGGCGGACAGACCACGGTCTATCCTGGCCCTTCGGTCCTGCTGGGCACCTTCCCGGTCAACTTCACCGCCTTCCCCGGCCGAGACGTGACCATGCTTGTGAAGCTTGACGACGCCATGCTTGGCTTCAACACCACCACCAGCACGGTTCGCTTTGACCGCACCATTTTTGAAGATGAGAACTTCGATCCGGTGCTCGGCACCATGGTCGGATTCATCTCAGACCATGTCTCCTTCGACATCTCTGCCATGCCGGCCGCCCAGCGGCCTCGCCTGCAGAACAGCGAAGCGGCCGACATGGTGATGTTCACCGGCGACCAAATCGCCATCAGCAAGGGCTTCGGCGGAGTGGGCACGTTCAACATGCTGCGCCCGCTGCTCGTGGAAGACGGAATCATTCGCCAGACCACCGGCGGCGGCACGTACACCGTGATTGAGCCCGACCCGCGCGATCCGAACCCGATCAGCCTGCCCCAGCTCACCTCGCTGGAAGGAGCCTGGCGGCCTTACACTGCGGTCCTCAACAACCTGCAGTCGTTCAACATGGTCGTCTTCCCGAACAGCCGAGGACTCAACGAGTATCAGGCCGTCGCCTTCAACCGCAACGGTTCTGGACAGATCACCGCCTTCTGGCAGGGATCCCTCACTCTGAGCGGCACGGCCAGCGGAACCATTGAAATGTGGTCGCTCGACCAGCTCGTGCCTGCCACGGCCAACAACCCGGCCAACGGCACGGCCAGCAGCCTCATCGTCCAGAACGGCGTCGTCACCGGCGGCCAGTTCACCTTCACGACCCCGCCGGCCGGATTCCCGTTCCCGACCACCGGCAACTTCGTCGTTCTTCGCCGCTAAGCGCGGCGAAGAACGGGCCCCCCATGATCTGCGGCATCGAGACCGAATACGGTCTGATGGTCCAAGATGGGGGGCCGGAAACCCAGGTTGAGGACAGCGCCTCCCTGGTCCGCGGATCATTCTCCGCCAGCGCATTTGTCGGCTGGGATTACCGCCGCGAGACACCCCGCAGCGACCTGCGCGGCTTTCAAGTGCAGGAGCTTGCCTATGACCAGGCCGACGCCCGCTATGACGCTCGCCCCTGGGCCAGCACCACCCGCGAAGTCCGCTCCGACCGGGTTCTCATCAACGGCGCGCGGCTCTACAACGACCACGGCCATCCCGAATACTCCTGCCCCGAGAGCTTTTCGCTGCGCGAACAAGTCTTGGCCGACCTGGCGGGCGAACGGCTCGTGCTCCAGGCGGCTCAAGAGTTTTCTCGAAGATCGGGCCGATGGGCGGCCATCTATAAGAACAACACCGATTTCCATGGCTCGGCCTACGGCACTCACGAGAGCCACCTGGCGCCCCGTTCTGTCGGCGCCGCCCGCTTGGCTGAAGCCCTGATCCCGGTTCTTGCCGTCCGCAGCCTCCTCACCGGAGCCGGAAAGGTGGGCCACGAGAGTGGAGAGCCCTGCGCCTTTCAGATGAGCCAGCGGGCCGACTTTTTTGTCGAGCCAATGAACATTGAAACCCTGGCGCGGCGGCCCATTTTCAACACCCGCGACGAGCCCCACGCCGACCCCGAGCGATGGATTCGGGTTCACGTCATCTCTGGCGACGCCAATCGAAGCGGCTGGTGCACGCTGTGGAAGCTGGCCCTCGTGCGCTGGTCCATCGCTTTGGCCGAGCTGGGAGAGCAGCCGGTGTGGCGACTCGAAAACCCCATGGAGGCCGCGCGCGCGGTGAGCCGAGGGCTGGATTCCGACCCCCGCCTGAGCCTTGTCGGCGGCTCCTGGACCACGGCAAGGCACATTCTGGAGTCTGTGATGGACACCGCCGAGACCCGGCTGGATCTTCCGCCGGATGAGCAGGAGGCGCTGAAGGGAATGCGCCAGGCCCTCGACGACCGGCTGGCCCGGCCCGATGCGTTTCGGCGCCGGG
>JBGSIR010000321.1:0-4250 GCA_041742415.1 Fimbriimonadaceae bacterium
ACCGAGCCCGACGCCGGCAGCGACGCCGTGAACATCCGCACCCGCGCCGAGCGCGACGGCGACGACTACATCTTGAACGGCGAGAAGACCTGGATCAGCCTGGCCGACTATGCCGACCAGTTCCTGATCATCGCGGTGACCGACCCCCACGCCGCCGTCAAGGCCAAGGGCATGAGCGCCTTCATCGTGGACCGGAACACCCCCGGCTTCAGCAGCCGCGCCCTCAAGGGCAAGCTCGGCGTGCGCGCGGGCAACACCGGCCAGATCTTCTTCGACAACATGCGCGTGCCCGCCGCCAACATGCTGGGCAATGAGGGCGATGGATTCAAGGTCGCCATGAGCGCCCTGGACCATGGCCGATACACGGTGGCCGCCGGCGCCGTCGGCATCATCACCGCCGCGCTCGACCTGGTGGTGCCCTATGCCAAGGACCGCAAGGTGCAGGGCGAGGAGATCGGCCGCAAGCAGCTCGTGCAGCAGATGGTCGCCGCCATGGCTCGGGGCCGCGACATCGGCCGGCTGCTTTACTACCAAGTGGGCAAGATGAAGAACACCGGCCAGCGCCACACCCGCGAGGTCTCGATGGCCAAGTGGGTGAACTGCGAAGCCGCCTTCGACGCCGCCAACAAGGCTGTTGAAATCCTGGGCTCCTACGGCTACTCCGACGAATATCCCGCCGAGCGCCTCTTCCGCAACTCGCGCGGCGCGATGATCTACGAAGGAACCCACGAAATCCACACGCTGATGCAGGCCGAATACGCGATGGGCTACCGCAGCGACAAGCCGCTGGAAGTGAACCTGCCGACTTGGCCGTTTGAAGACTGATCATGGGCTGGAAGGACTTGAGTGACGACAATGCACTGGCTGCATCAATACTGAGGCAGGCCCACGCCCGCAGTTCGGCCTCTAGAGCGTACTACGCAGCATACTGTGCAGTTACGTTAAATCTAAGCGGAAAGATCACCTATAAGAAAGGTAAGAACAATCCTTCGCATGAGCAAATAATCTCGGCAGCAACTCGTTTGCCAGGATTGTCCGGCGATGAAAGGAGACTGCTTATCTCCAATACCAAAGCGCTCCAGAGAGACCGCGTCGATGCTGATTATCGGCCTCAGATACCATTTGACGAGTCCCAGGCGAAGAGGGCGCTAGCACGTATGACGACGATTAGGAGTATCCTGGGGCTGTGAGTGAGCCCATTTCCAGTTCAGGCCAAAACGAAGAGATCAAACGGCAGGCCTATCTGAGGTTAAACAAAGCTGGACGTGCATGGGGCATCAGCTTTGATATCGGTGACCAGCTTGATTTCAAGTACGGCTTGTTGCATATTTACGTCAAGGGACGTGTGCCGAACGGCAAGCGAGCGGCATTTTCGGAAATCCTGACTGACGTCGAAGAGCAGCTTTCGAAAAAATTTCGAATTGAGACTCTCTTTGTAGTCGTCTCTTCACTCAGTCGAGGAGCGATGCTTAGTCAGCACATGAAGCTCCATAATCCGGATTTCCCAGATTTCCCGGATCTCCCGGATAAATCATGATTCCCCCCCTCGCTCTCGCCGCCGCTGCCTGGACTGAGGTGCTCGTGGGCGGATACACCCCCAATGAGCCGGGGCATGGGCTGGCGTCGATCAGCCTGAACCTGGAGACCGGCGAGCTGACTGCGCCCAAGCTCCTCGCCGAGATCGCCAATCCTAGCTACTTCGTCGAGCACCCCACTCTTCCCTTCGTCTATGCGGTGCAGGAGAGCACGGGCGGGCGGATTTCGGCGTTTCGGCGCGAGAATGGCGGGCTCACCAAGATTGGCGATACCGATTTTGAGGGCGGCGGGCCGTGCCATGTCTCCATCGACGCCACAGGCCGAGTGCTGATGGCGGCGGCCTATGGAGGCGGCTCGGTGGCCAGCTTCCGCATCGGCGCCGAAGGCGGTCTTACGCAGGTCAGCCGCTATGCCTTCGAAGGCTCCGGGCCAAACAAGAATCGGCAGGAGGGCCCCCACGCCCACTACATCACTGACCACCCGCTCGGCCGCATCGCCTATGCCATCGACCTCGGCACAGACTCCATCCACACTTTCGAGTTCAGCCCCCAGTCGGGCCAGCTCATCAAGCATTGGGCCATCCAGGCCGCCCCGGGCGCCGGCCCTCGCCACATGGTCATCAGCAAAGATGGCGGCAGCGTTTACGTTGCCAATGAACTGAATTCCACGGTCACCCGCTACGAGTGCAACGAGCGCTCTGGCTGGCTGGAGGCCCGGCAGACCCTCTCGACTCTCCCACCAGGCGCAGGGGCCGACGGGAACACCACCGCGGCCATTCACCTCTCACCCGATGGCCGGCACCTCTATGTCAGCAACCGCGGCCACGACTCCCTGGCGATTTTCGAAGTGAGCGCCAAGGGCGAGATCACGTTCAAAGACGCCCTCCCGCTCGGCCTCAAAACGCCCCGCAGCTTCGCCATCCACCCCTCCGGCCAGTGGCTTCTCGCGGCGGGCCAAGGATCAAATGAGGTTGCCTCCTACCGCCTCAACCCAGTGACCGGGCTCTTCAAGGCCACCGGCCATAAAGTGGCGCATCGCATGCCGACCAAGCTCCTCTTTGTGCGATAAAGCGGCATAATCGCGTCATGAGCAAGACGCCTTACACTGGCAATGCCGTCGCCCAGATCGCCTTCGTGGTGAAAGACATCGAAGAGGCGCGGCATCGCTGGGCGGCGCAGCTCGGGTGCGAGGCGCCCCAGCCCATCCAGACCGGACCCGGCCTGGAAAACGGACAGGTCTACCGCGGCCAGCCCAACAACGCCACCTGCAAGCTGGCCTTTTTCGACGCCCCCAACATCCAGATCGAGCTGATTGAGCCCGACGGCCAGCCCAGCGCCTGGCAGGAAGTGCTGGACAAGAACGGCGAGGGGCTGCACCACGTGGCGTGGTGGGTCGAGAATGTGGACGAGGCCGTGGCAGCCATCCCCGGCGGCGAGGTCGTGATGCGGGCCCGCATGGGCGGCGGGGGCGAATTCTGCTACGTGGAGACCCCCAACGGCATGGTCGAGCTGCTCTGCAAAGAGGACCCGGCATGATCTGGGCGGCCCTAGTCCTCTCCCAAACTCGGCTCCCCATCCTGCCGGTGCGCACCGAAGTCGTTGCGCCCATCCGCAATGTCACCTTCGACAAAGAGGGCAAAGCCCGCAAGCGGGTGGAGGGCGGCAATCCCCGCAAGGTGGACGGCATTCTGATCTTTGACGGCGCGCAGGATGGCAACCGCCAGGTGGACCCCCAGATCGCCGTCGGCGGAGGCAAAGTGCTCCACGCCACCAATCTTGGGCTCACCATCTACAGCAAGGAGGGCGAATACCTCAACGGCGTGCCGCAGTCGGAGTTCAACGGCGGCATCGACCCCAAGCTCTTCTTTGACCCTATCAACCGGGTCTTCGGCTTCGACCTTTGGAACCCGTGGGACGACGAGAAGAAGAAGCCGGTCAACATCAGCGTCTCGGAAACCAGCGACCCCGAAGGCGCCTGGAACACCTACCCCGTGCCTGCGCCCGAAGGCGTGGATGGCGGCGCCATCGGCCATAGCCGCGAATGGATCGGATACACCTTTCCCGGCGGCACGGTGAACACCTTTGTGCTGAGCATGGCCGACGCCAAAGCCGGTCGCCCCACGACGGTCTATCACTTTGCGGGCAATTTGGGTCAGCCGGTCTTCACCCAAGACAATGACCCCGTTCTGCGGTTCGTCAGGCTCACCGACGCTGAAATCATCATCACTTCGATCAGTTCTAATGCAGATGGGAAGCCGGAAATCAGCCAGATCAACCGCGCCCCGCACAACTTCACCAGCTTTGCCTGGCCGCCTCAATCGCCCATGAAGGGCACAGAGGCGAAGACGGCCAGCGGAGACCGAAACCCGAAAGTCGTCGCTCTTCAGAACGGCAAAGTTTGGTTCTCGCAGACCGTCAACATCGGCGGCCGCGCAGCAGTGCAGTGGAATGTCTTTGAAGTCAGTGGCAAGAAGGTGCAAAGCGGCGTGCTGGCGCACGGCACAAACAGCTACATCCAGACCACGATGGGCGTGAACAAGCGCGGCGATGCCCTGGTCGGCTGGCAGGAGACCGGGCCCGACATGCACATCTCGGCCCGCATGGCTTGGCGCATGGCCGGGGACCGCGACGGCGCCCTGAGGGGCGTCAAGAGCTTGATCGAGGGCCTCGCGCCCACGGAAGGCGGCTCGTGGGGCGACTACAGCGGCGCCACGG
>JBGSIR010000322.1:0-3028 GCA_041742415.1 Fimbriimonadaceae bacterium
GCCTCGCGGGTAGCGCACGGCGATCGGGCCCTTGCTCCAGCCCGCCATAAACCGCATCATCTCGCGCAGCTCGGTGCCGTCACGAGGAGCGCAGAGCGCCATTTTCGGCAGCATGGTTAGATAGCTGATGTCGAACGTGCCGTGGTGGGTGGGGCCGTCGGCGCCCACCAGCCCGGCGCGGTCCAGGCAGAAGCGCACCGGCAGGTCCTGCAGGCAGATGTCGTGCTCGATCTGGTCGAAGGCGCGCTGGAGGAACGTGGAGTAGATGGCGACAAACGGCTTGGCGCCTCCCGCCGCGAGGCCCGCCGCGAAGGTCACCGCATGCTCTTCGGCGATGCCCACGTCGTGGAACCGCTTGGGGTGGGTTTCGGCAAAGCGTCCCAGGCCGGTGCCGTCGGGCATTCCCGCTGTGATCGCGGTGATCTTGGGGTCTTCGTCGGCCAGCTCGACCAGCGCATCGCCAAAGACATTCTGGTAGGCCTGGCCTCCGCCCTTGCTCGGCATCTCGCAGGCTTGGGGGTCAAAGGGGATGACGCCGTGCCACTTGGTGGCGTCCTGCTCGGCCACGTCATAGCCCTTGCCCTTCACCGTGATGGCGTGCACAAAGAAGGGAAGCTTCATCTCTCGGATGTTGCGGAAAATCTCCACCAGGCTGTCCAGGTCGTGCCCATCCACCGGGCCGATGTATTCGAAGCCCATCTCCTCAAAAATCGTGCCGGTCTCTTCGGGGGCAAAGGAGTGGGTGATGCCGTGGCGCAGGCCCGCGGCGATGCGCGGGGCGGGGCCGGGAATTCGCTCGATGATGCCCTTGGCGCGGCGCGCGCTTTTCTGCACAAAGGGGCGGCTGCGCAGACGGGTGAAATACTTCGTCATGGCGCCCACGTTGGGCGCAATAGACATGCGGTTGTCGTTCAGCACCACCGTCATGTCGGCTTGGATGTCGCCCGCGTGGTTCAGCGCCTCCCAGCTCATGCAGTTGCAGATGGCGGCGTCGCCGGTGACGGCCACCACCTTTTCGGTTCCTCCCAGCTGGTCGCGCGCGGCGGCAAAGCCGAGGGCGGCCGAGATGGCCGTGCCCGCGTGGCCGGCGCCAAAGTGGTCCAGCTCATGCTCGCTGCGCTTGAGAAATCCGCTGATGCCCTTGTCCTTGCGCAGAGTTTCGAAGCGAGGCAGCCGCCCGGTGAGGAGCTTGTGGGGGTAGGCCTGGTGCCCGGTGTCCCAGATCACCTTGTCGGGAGGCATGTGGTAGGCGGCGTACATCGCCACCGTGAGCTCGACCGTGCCGAGGTTCGAGCTGAAGTGTCCGCCGGTTTGGCTCACCTTCTGCAGAATCGCCTGCCGCACCTCATCGGCCACCTGGCGGAGCTCTTTCGCGCTCAGCTTGTGCAGGTCGGTCGGTTGGACGATTTGGCTGAGCAGCGGGAAGGCGTCATTCATGGTCGGCTGGGCCCCGTATCTTCCTCTACGAACCCTGCCGGGGAACGATGCGTTCCGAGGGTCCAGGCCCTAAAGAAACGTAGTGTGGGGTTGCTCGTGCACCGATGTCGTGGCAACCAGGGGTGATTATTGTCCGATTCTGCTGTGTTGTGTTTGCTTGATGTCTTAGCGTAGATTTTCGGGCGCCATGAATCGGAAAGCAGATGTAAACTAGAAAAGTTGGCTCTAATCCGCTTCGGCGATGCAACGAATCAGCTCGGCCCTTGAGGTCACAGATGGCTATCCGGACAAGAAGTCCAGCTATAGGCAGTAGTGGCAACTTAATTAGTGGTTAGCTCAATTGCCAACTAAATCCGCAAGATTTGCATTTTCGGGTAACTGATCTAACCCTCAATGGCCTATCTCCCAGCTTGAAAAGAGCCATGAAAAGACAGAGCACGCATACGCAGACAAACAAAACGATACCGCCTACTGCATTTGAGGCCTCGCCCTGCTGAACAGAAGATGCCAATGTGCTCAGGAGCACTCCATACCCAACACCGAGGATGACAGGGATGACAACAGTCGTGATCGCCAGCAGATCGAAGATTTTCTTTGTGAAGTCAACCTCTTTGTTTTCGAGATCAATAAGATCGTTCATCTTGCAAATCGGGCATCGGGCTGTTTGATCTGCCGTCTTCTTTCGAACATGACCATTTGCGTCTGACCCATCCATCCACAAGCTGTATCCAGAATGGGCTGGAGACCCTGGATTTCGATCACGACTGTCGATGCTGGATATTTGTTTTGAGTGCAATTTCTTCTGGATCTTTGGCAAATCCTTGAGAAAACTGTCTGGAGACAAGCCCATATCGAATCCGGCATCCAAGACTTCGGTTTGAAAATCCTTGCATCGAGTAGGGAGTTTAAGAGACTCTAAGTGTTGATCCAGCTCATCGAGCCACTCCTCTTTTGAACCTTTCTGCTCCATAGTTTAAAAATACTACCACAGCCGACTGAGCACAAGGGCGAGCCGCGAAAGGAATTCCTCTTCCTCTTCGCCAAAGCGGCCCACGTCGTGGCCGTCGATGTCGATCTGACCCAGGATCGTCTCGCCGTCGCGGATCAGCACGACAATCTCGGACCGGGTGAAGGCGGAGCACGAAAGATAGTTGTCCAGCTCGCGGACATCGGAAATGACCTGGCTGCGGTTTTCCGCCACTGCCGTGCCGCAGACCCCGCGCCCCACCGGGATGCGGTCGTGGTCGGTGGCGGCGCCAACATAGGCGTCCAGCACCAGCATGTCCCCCTCCAGGCGATAGATTCCGCTCCAGTCGAACCCGGCCAGCTTGTCCAGCTCGGCCATGGCGTGCCGGCGAAGCTCAAAACCAGTGAGGGAGGACGCGGCGACCGAATCGAGGACGGCCTGGTAGTCGGCGTTCATGCGCCTAAGGATTGCGCCCATTCGGCCAGGGCCTGGGTCATCGGGCCCCGGGCGGGGAGGATTTCCAGGACCGGCTTCTGCCGCCAAAAGGCCGCATCCAGCCCGCCTTCGGCCGCCACAAACCGCGCGGGGGAGCCCAGGGCGTCGCCGGGCTTGAAGGCGATGCCC
>JBGSIR010000323.1:0-3444 GCA_041742415.1 Fimbriimonadaceae bacterium
GCCTCGCGGGCGCGCTGGCTCAGGCGGGCCTTTTCAATGATCCGCTTGGCCACGTTCGGCTGCTCTTCCAAGAAGGTCTGGAAGCCGTCGCCGACCAGGCTGTTCGCCACGCCCTGAACCTCGGGGGAGACCAGCTTCACCTTGTCCTGTGAGTTGTAGCTGGGGTTCTCCATCTTAAGGCTGATGACGGCCGTCAGGCCCTCGCTCACGTCCTCGTTGGTGAAGTTCTTGTCCTTCTCCTTCAGCAGGCCCATCTTGCGGGCATAGGCGTTGAAGACGCGGGTGAGCGCCTGGCCAAAGCCGCTGACGTGGGTGCCGCCGTCGGGCTGGAAGATGTAGTTGGTGTAGGCCAGGATCACGGTCTGGAAGCCGGTGTTGTACTGAATCGCCACCTCCAGCTCCATGTCGTCGCGGTCGCGCTTAAAGTAGATGGCCTTGTGGAGCCCGTCCTCGGTCTCGTTCAGGTCCTCCACGAGCTGCACGATTCCTTTCTCATAAAGGAAGGTCTCGTTGTTGTCCTCATGCTCCTCGCTGGAGTAGTTGATCTTGAGCCCGGGGTTCAGATAGGCGATCTCTTTGAGGCGCTTTTTGATGATGGCTTCGTCGTGGGTGGTCTCGTTCAGCACCGTGGCGTCAGGCATCCAGTGCTGGGCCGTGCCCGTGCCTTCAGATGTGCCAACGATCTCGACATCCGTCACCGGGATGCCTTTTTCAAATCGCTGCTGATAGAGATTGCCGTTGCGCCGGACGCGAGTAATCATCCACTCGCTGAGCGCGTTGGTGCAGCTCACGCCGACGCCGTGCAGGCCGCCGGAGACCTTGTAGCCGCCGCCGCCAAACTTGCCGCCCGCGTGCAGCTTGGTCATGATGACCGTCAGCGCCGAGACGCCCTCCTTCTCGTGGATGTCCACGGGGATGCCGCGGCCGTTGTCCGAGAGCTCCATCGAGCCGTCGGCGTTCAGGCGCACGTCAATCGTGTCGCAGTGGCCGGCCAGAGCTTCGTCCACCGAGTTGTCCAGCACCTCGCGGAACATCTGGTGCAGGCCCTTCTTGCCGTTGTCGCCCACATACATGCCCGGGCGCTTTCGAACCGCCTCCAGGCCTTCCAGCACCTGAATGCTAGAGGCGTCGTAGCTCGCTTCGATCTTCTTGGAAAGGGGAGCCTCGGGGGTCTCCGCAGCTTCGGCAGAAATGTCGGGCAATTCGTCGTGCGACATAAGAAAAACGCAGGCGGCCCAATGGCTCGCCCAAGGGTGGATTGTACCTGGGGGGGCGGGCTCCGAGCAGCCGCCTCAGGCCGACGGATCGGGCCGGCGGGTCACGAGGATTTTGTCGATCCGATTCTCGTCCAAGTCCACCACTTCAAAGCGAAACGGGCCGACGTCGCAGGCCATGCCAAGCGAGGGAACGGAGCCGCTCACCGCAACCACAAGGCCCGCCACCGTGGTGAACTGCCCCGCCGCCGCCTCGCCGCGCACATCGTACTGAAAATGGTCCTCGAAGTTCTCAATCGAGGTGACGGCCTCAACCAGCCAGCTTCCATCCTCGCGCAGCACAATCTCCTCCTCCTCGTTCACCGAGGGAAGGCCGCCAACAACTGCCTCCAACAGATCGTTCACCGTCACCAGCCCTTCCAGGCTGCCATGCTCATCCACGACCAGGGCGATCGACGACCGGCTCTCGCGGAAGATCTCCAGCAGCCGCAAGCCCGTGATGGAGCCAATGACGAAGAGCGCCTTCTGCGCCAAGGGCTCCAGCAGAACTTCGCCCTCCGTGCGCAGGCTCTGCAGCACATCCTTCACCGCCAGGATGCCAACCACCTCGTGCACATCGCCCCGGCAGAGCGGAAAGTAGTGGTGCGGCGCTTCGAGCATTCGGGCCATCGAATCGTCCAGCGGATGCTCCAAGTCGAGCCAAACGATGTCATTCCGGTGGGTCATCAAGCTGCGCACCGAGCGGTCGCCCAGGCGGAAAGTCCGCTCAATAATGGCCTGCTCAGCCGGCTCAAAGAGCCCTGCCTCCGTGCCCTCGCGCAGCAGAAACCGCACCTCCTCTTCCGACACCTGAGACCCCTCGCCGGGCTCAATGCGGAGCGCCTTCATCACCCCGTTTGAGGTCGCCGAGAGCAGCCAGACAAAGGGAGTGGAAATCTTGGCCAGCAGCCGCATGGGCCGCGAGATCAGCACCGCCACGCCCTCTGGGTTGTTGAGCGCGATCTGCTTGGGCACCAGTTCGCCAAAAATCAGCGACATAAAGGTGACAGCGATGACCACCGCCGCCACGGCAATGCCTTCGCCGCTCCCCTTCAGCATGGGAATCTTGTCGAGCTCTGTGCCCAATGCCTCCGCCAGAGTGGCCCCGGCAAATGCGCCCGACAAAATGCCGATGAGGGTGATGCCGATCTGCACCGCAGAGAGGAACCTGTCCGGGCGCTCCTTAAGCGCCAGCGCCGCCTTGGCCCCCGAACTGCCCGACTCCGACCTCGACTCCAAGCGAGCCCGCCGCGCCGTCATCATTGCCAGCTCAGCCATGGCAAAGACTCCGTTCAGAAAGATGAGCACCAAAAGAATGGCAACTTCTAGGGCAGGCATAACAAGCTGAAGCGCAGAGTTCAGCAGAATGCAGTGTACAGTCCGGCCAGACCATCCGGGGGACCAGGACGACGAGGGCAAGGCGCATCCCCCTTTTCGCCAGGGGCGCCATCATTCGGCAGATGTCTCTGGCGCGGACGCTGCTCTTCTCTTTGCCTCCCGAAGCCGCCCATGAGCTGGCTCTCGGGGCCGTGGCCCGGGGCCTCGCCGCCGCGCCCGAAATCCACCGCGCCCCCGCCTCCCTTTTCGGCGTCGAATTCCCCAACCGCCTCGGCCTCGCCGCCGGATTCGACAAGAATGGCGTCGGCCTCAGCCACTGGCACAAGCTCGGGTTCGGCTTTGTCGAAGTCGGCACCGTCACCCGCCACCCCCAGCCCGGAAACCCCAAGCCCCGCCTCTTTCGGCTGGTGCAGGACCAAGCCATCATCAACCGCATGGGCTTCAACAACGAAGGCGCCGAGGCCCTCGCTCGCCGCATCGAAGCCGCCCAGCCGCAGATCCCCATCGGCGTGAACATCGGCAAGAGCAAGATCACCCCCGTGGAGGAGGCCGCCGAAGACTACGCCTTCAGCTACCGGCTGCTCAAAGACCACGCCGCCTATATGGTCGTCAACGTGAGCTCGCCCAACACCCCCGGCCTTCGTGGCCTGCAGGACCGCGCCCAGCTCTCCCGCATCCTCTGGCGGCTCAAGGAGATCGACGACAAGCCGCCGCTCTTTGTGAAGCTCGCCCCCGACCTGAGCCCCGAGGCCCTGGCCGAAGCCGCCGAAACCGCCGTTGAGCTGGGCCTCACCGGGCTCATCGTCTCGAACACCACGCTCAGCCGCGACGGCCTGCGCCGCGACCCGGGCGA
>JBGSIR010000324.1:0-3282 GCA_041742415.1 Fimbriimonadaceae bacterium
GCGTTGGCGGCCGGCACGCTGGCCAACGGCGCAAAGCCCCCATCCACATCGACGCCCAAAATCTTGGTGCTGCGCGCCACATGCCCGAGGCCGGCAGCGAGGTCGGGGTCGTGGAGCCCCACCACATGGCTTTCGCTGGCCACAAATTGGCCCACATGGCGGTCCTCCACCCCGGGGCCGACCTCTGCGATCACGCCGCAAAACTCATGGCCAATGAGCCTGGGCGGCTGAATGCGGCCTCGCGCCCAGGCGTCCCAGTTGTTGATATGAAGGTCGGTGCCGCACACGCTGGCGGCCTGCACGCGGATGAGAACCTGCCCTGGCCCCACCTGGGGCTCGGGCACATCCCAAATTTCGACCCCCGGCTCGGGCCGCGCCTTCATGACGGCATTCACAGTTCGGAGCGTACCTGCGCGGCGCCTGCCTCACTGCCCTCCAAAAGCATGCTTACTCTGCGGACTGCATTCGAACCGACCGCCGCTGGCGAAAAGTGGCAGAGCATCGTGCAAAATCAGCGGAAAACTGCTGTCGAATGCTTGACTTGGGCTGACCAATCAATTCTTAATATCATTGTGTTGGGAATGCTAAAGTCGCATTCCGTTTGCCCCGCGGCGCAAAAAGATCGGACTTTTTGAACAAACCGTCTCTTACCCGCGTCGAAATAAGTCGAATGGCACGGCTCTTGTGCAACCTTGTGCAGGGGCAGGGCAGGAATGCAGCGATGCTTCCGATTTGCCCCGCCATCATTTCTGGCCTTTCGAGACCAGAATCATCCAGGAACATTTCAATGATGAAAAGCAATCGAGCGTTTACGCTCATCGAACTGCTCGTCGTGATCGCGATCATCGCGATTCTCGCGGCGATTCTCTTCCCCGTTTTCGCTCAGGCCAAGGCGGCCGCGAAGAAGACCCAAGACTTGAGCAACATCAAGCAGATCGGCACCGGCGTCATGATGTACATGGCGGACTATGACGACATGTTCCCGCGGCACGTCTATCGCGCTCCGGGCCGCGTTGTCAGCGGCTGGTCCATTCCGGTGACCTGGCGCGAAGCCGTGCACCCCTACGTCAAGAGCGCTCAGCGCAGCTACACCGACGGAACCAATACCGTCCCTGTGGCCGAAGGCGGCATTTGGGACACCCCCAACATCCAGGGCGTGCGCGGAACCTACACCATGAACCGCCTGCTCACCCCGGGCTACTGCTACTGGAACGCCACGGCCGGATTCTGGGCCTGTGACTCTGACGACTTCGGCAACCGATCCGCTCAGCCGATCTATCCGTCGGTCAGCGCCACTTCGCTCGACTCCCCTGCTCAGATCATTTCCAGCTTCACCGTCGGCATCAACCCCGACTGGCAGGCCTCGGGTGACTTTTCTGAGTCCTCCCCCTGGTGGTGGGGCGGCAATGTCTGGGTCTTCACCGGACCGCAGTCTGGCGAGCAGTGGGACGGCGACAGCAATGTGGCTCCGTTCTGGTCCATGGCTCGCTACCGCTACAACACGGGCATGAACGCCGCCTATGCGGACGGCCACGCCAAGTGGAGCCGCAAGGGTTCGGTCAACTGGTGCCGTGACATCTATGTCAAGGGACTCACCCAGGACCTCGGCGGCAGCGACGAATGGCTGTTCGGCCCCGGCCAGCCCTGCGCCCCGTTTGCCCGGTAAATCGTTCATGCGCATCCATCATCTGATCCTGCTCGCCGTTCCGCTCCTGCTCTTGGGTGGGTGCAGCGATGGTGATGTCAGCCAAGCCGAGATTCAGCGCGGCGAAGAGGCGGCACGAAACGCCCCGAAGTCCGTTGATGACCTGCCGGCCGACATGAGCCCCGAGGCGCGAGCCTCTGCTGAGCAGGCCATCAAGAGCAGCCAAGCTGCTCAGAAGCACATGGACAGCCAAGGCGACGCAATGATGCGCGCCCGGCAAAATGGCCTGACGAAAAACTAAAGCCGAAATCCTTCGGCACGAGCAAGGGCCCGCATTCGATCAAAATCGGTGCGGGCCCTTTTCAACACCAGGCCACGGCCTAAAATGAACCCATGAAACCCACCATTTTCTTAGCCTGCCTGCTCGCCTTTCCGCTCGTGGGATGTGAGCCCACCGAAGAAATGCCCCCCGAGCCCAATAAGGGCCCTCTCACCGGCGAAGTTGACAAAGAGCTGGTCGGAGCCTACAAAGCCAACGACGGCATGACCTACGACTTCAAAGAAGACGGCTCATTCACCCTCAAGGGCCAAATCAGCACGCCCAAGGGCATGGTGGACCGCGAATCGAAAGGGGAGTGGCGCGTCGACGGTGACAAGCTCATGATCAAGGACGCCCAAGGGTACGTCGTGCCCTACATCCTCAAGAAGGAAGGCGGAAACCTGAACCTGACGATGACCGGCAAAATGAAGGCCGAAACCAAGCTCACTCCGATTGAGCCTTGATCAATCTTCCGAGCCCGGCAGGGATTGCTCCCTCCGGGCTCGAGTCATGCCTTGCTATCAGTTCTTCCAGCGAGCAAAGGCGGGCATGTGCTTGTCGCGGCTGTCGTCACGGAGCTTGGTGAAGACCGTTCGGATATCCTTGGGCAGCTCACCCTTAAGCCAGACATCGTAGAGCTTCAAGTTGTCCACCTCGGCCTGCCAAGCGGCGGCGGCGGCTTCCCTGATCGTCTTGGGAGTTCCCAGGCGTGCCAGCCAAGCATCCTTGGCCTCCTCTTCCTGGCGGCTCCATGTGTTCTTCGGCGGCTCCAGCGAGTGGTCCTTGAACAAACCCAAGAGCATTCCCGCGTGGCGGCGCTCCGCCTCGATGATGTTGGAGAACGGACGGCGCTGGCCGTGGATCTCCATCACCGAAGCATAGAAGGCTTCGCCATGCCATTCATCCAGAACGGCGGCTCGGAGCATAGTTTCGACATTGGGCTGGAGTGCGAGTCCGGCGATGATGCTGAGCATTTTCTGTTTTCCTCTTGACAAAAGAGAGGCGCCCAGACCGCGCCGGGATTCTTCTGTCCCGGGCGGGGCACAATAGGGCGGCGATGAAGAGCCTGGGCGATCTCACCTCGCAGTGCATCCGCTGCGGATTCTGCCTGGAGGCCTGTCCCACCTTTTTGGAGACCGGCAGCGAAGCTGATTCGCCCCGCGGCCGCATCCAGCTCGCCCGCGACGCTGACGCCGGCCGCCTGGAATGGAGCGAGGCGCGAGAAAACATCGACCGCTGCCTGGGCTGCCGCGCCTGCGAGCCCGCCTGCCCCAGCGGAGTGCAGTACGGCAAGATCCTGGAGCTGGCCCGCGAGCAG
>JBGSIR010000325.1:0-3069 GCA_041742415.1 Fimbriimonadaceae bacterium
AGCCACGCGGCCGTTGTGGCCCGCGGCTTCGGCATCCCCTGCGTGGCCGGCTGCGAAGCGATGCACGTTCAGCTCCGCGACCGCAAGTTCACGGTGGGCGATCTGACCATCCACGAAGGCGACGTCATCTCCATCAACGGCAGCACCGGCGAAGTCTTCCCCGTGGCCGTCGAGCTCATCGCTCCGGACGTCTCCGGCTCCTTTGGCACGCTCATGGGCTGGTGCGACGAACTGCGCCGACTCGGAATCCGCGCCAACGCCGACAACCCGCGCGACGCCCAGCAGGCGCTGGACTTTGGCGCCGAGGGCATTGGCCTTTGCCGCACCGAGCACATGTTCTTTGAGGCCGACCGCCTGCCGATCGTCCGCGACATGATCCTCGCCAAGAGCGACACCGTGCGCGAAGCCGCCCTGGCCAAGCTTCTCGCCGTGCAGCAGAGCGACTTTGAGGGCCTCTTTGAAGCGATGGACGGCAAGCCGGTCACCATCCGCCTCATCGACCCGCCGCTTCACGAGTTCCTGCCGTCGATGAACGAGCTGATCAGCGAAGTCACCGAGCTTCGGCTGGCCGCCAACCTCACGGGTGGCGACGCGCTGAAGAGCCTGCTCGTCGAGAAGGAAGGCATGCTCCGCGCCGTTGAGAGCATGCATGAGTTCAACCCGATGATGGGCCTGCGCGGCGTGCGCCTCTCCATCATCTTCCCGGGCATTGTCACCATGCAGACCCGGGCCATCATGCAGGCGGCCTGCAAGCTCACCAAGCGCGGCATCAAGGTGCTGCCGGAGATCATGATTCCGCTGGTCGGCCACGTGAACGAGCTTCGCGTGGTGCAGACCCAGCTGGAGGACGTGGCCCGACAGGTGCAGGACGAGCAGGGCGTGGAAGTGCCCTACATGTTCGGCACGATGATCGAGATTCCGCGAGCCGCCCTCACGGCCGATCAGATCGCCGAATATGCCCAGTTCTTCAGCTTCGGCACGAACGACCTGACGCAGATGACCTTCGGCTACAGCCGCGACGATGCCGAGCCCAAGTTCCTGGGCCAGTACGTCGAGCAGAAGATCCTTCCCCGCAACCCCTTCGAGACGATCGACGCCGACGGCGTTGGCCAGCTCATGAAGATGGGCGTGGAGAAGGGCCGCGCGGTCCGCGAGGGCCTCAAGTGCGGCATCTGCGGCGAGCACGGCGGCGACCCCGAGTCCATCTACCTCTGCCACGAGCTGGGGCTGGACTACGTGAGCTGCTCCCCCTTCCGAGTCCCGATCGCCCGCCTGGCCGCCGCCCAGGCCTCGATCGCCAACCGCGCCGCCGCCAACGCCCTGGCCTAAGCTGCCGCGCTCTGAAAAGGCGTCCTCTTCCATGTGGGAGAGGACGCCTTTTTTTTTGGTCTGGCTATAATTGAGGCGGCATGAGGGCCTTGGGGGAGGGAGTGAGAAGCCTCATCGGCTGGGATGCTCTGGGGCCGCGGGCTCAAGCGACGCTGCTCATCTGCGTGCCCGTTCTTCTTGTGGTGGCTTTGAAAGGGCTGTCCCTCATCACTTCGCCCATCACGTCTCCCCGGCAGGAGGCAAGAATGGTGGCCCTGCCCTTCTGCTTCCTGCTCGGCTTGAGCATGGTTCTTTTCATTCCATGGGTTGCCAGAACAGCCGAAAAGCTATCTAAGCATACTGGTGAGGACCAGCCCCTCGGGACAACGACCATAATCTGCGTCTTCAGTTTGCTGCAGCTTTGGGATGACAGTACTGAAGCCCCGCTCCTCAGCGTCATTACTTGCTTTGGCTCGGGATTGATTGTCTTCGCTGTGGGGGCCAAGGCGCTGACAAATGCTCACGGCTTGATAAAAAATCTGCCGCCACTGAAAGGGAGATCGCTGTGAAGAGTCGGAGATTCAAGGAGCCAGATCTGACTGACCGCGAAGCTGAGGCCTTCGTCTATTTGCTCCCTGTGCTGGCCTTCGCGGTGCTGAGTGTCTTTGTCGACTTGATCAGCTCAAGGGAATCTAGCGGCGCAAGCAACTCCCTAGTCGCTGGTCCTCCTCTTATGACATTCTTCTACGGATCTCAGCTTGCATGGCAAAAAGGATTCAAGCTTCGACCGCTTCTTTCGCTGTTCATTTTCCTCTTCTTTGGCCTCGGCGCCTTTGCGAAAACTCCTTCAGATGTCAGCTGGATTGTCTACGTTATCTTCTGGCCACTGGCGGTGCTCCTCTTCGTGGCGATCTTCAATTGGCGCCTCGGAAAGAATCTGCGATAGCAAGCCGTTAATGCAAAGGCAGCTGTTCACCAGAGGATCAGACGCTTCGATACGCCAAATCGCCTTCCCTCGACGATCGAGGGAAGGCGAAAAGGGTGTGAGCGCTTAGGCTTAGCTCAGCAGGCGCGTGGGCTTTTCGAGGGCTTCGCGGATGAGGTTCATGAACTGGGCGCCGATTGCGCCGTCGACCACGCGGTGGTCAAAGGAGCCGGTGATGTTCATGCGGGTGCGGACTTCGATTTCGTTGTCGGCGGTGATGACCGGCACGCGGCGGGCGGAGCTGATGGCCACGATGGCGGCTTCGGGGGCGTTGATGATCGCTCCGAAGGCATCCACGTTCAGCATGCCCATGTTGCTGATGCTGAAGGTGCCGCCGCTCATCTCCTCGGGAGTGAGCTTGTTGGCGCGGGCCTTCTCGGCGAGGTCACGGCTGGCGGCCGCGATCTGGCGCAGCGTGAGCAGGTTGGCATTGCGGATGACCGGCACCACGAGCCCATCGGGGATGGCAACAGCGACGCCGACGTTCACCGAGCCGTGCTGGACCAAGTGGTCGCCGCCAAAGCTGGAGTTGACAATCGGCATCTGCTGAAGAGCCATGGCGCAGGCCTTGACGATGAAGTCGTTGATGCTGATGCGTCCGGCCTCGTCGGTCTTGAAGGCGTCTCGGATGGCTTCGATGCCTTCCAGGTCCACCTCAAGGGTGACGTAGAAGTGCGGAACGTCGCGGAAGCTGGCCTGGGTGCGCTGGGCGATGATGCCGCGCAGGCGGTTCAGCGGAACCTTGGTGTCGGCAGCCGAAGCGGCGGCCAGGGGCG
>JBGSIR010000326.1:0-17597 GCA_041742415.1 Fimbriimonadaceae bacterium
GCGGTGGCCAGGGAGCTGCGCAGGCCGAGCATTCGGTCTCGGCCAAGGCTGTCGGCCAAAGCTTTCGCATGCGCCTCCAGCGCTGGGTCGCCGCCGGAATCCACGCCATAGCTGGCCCGGGTGAGGTCGCTCAGGCGGAACAGCAGCGCCTCCAGCAGGCTCCGCGGATCGTAGCCCCGGCGATAAATCTCCTCGACCATTTCCATGATCTTGGCCGGCTCGCTGGCGGCAATGGCCTGGAGAAGGGCGTCGGCGCGGTCGTCGGCCACCAGGCCAAGCTGCTCTTCGACATGGGCCCGCGTGAGGACGCCGGTGGAGCTCACCATCGCCTGCTCCAGCAGGGTCAAAGCGTCGCGGTATCCGCCATCCGCCATCTTGGCAATAGCCGTCAGCGCCTCCGGCTCCGCCTCGACGCCCTCAGCCTCCGTGACGTGCCGCAGCCTCTGAATGAGCTGAGTCATGGAGCCGCGGTGAAATTCATACCGCTGGCAGCGGCTGCGGATGGTCGGCGGCACCTTGTTGAACTCGGTGGTCGCAAGGACGAAGACCGCATGGGGCGGCGGCTCTTCGATGGTTTTCAACAGCGAGTCGAAGGCCTTGGCCGAGAGGTCGTGGACTTCGTCGATGATGAATACGCGGTATCGGCCAATGACCGGCTGATATTCGCTGGCCTGCACGATGTGCTCGCGCACGTCCTCGACCCCCGCTTCGCTGGCGGCGTCCATCTCGACTACGTCCAGAAAGCTGCCGTTGGCGATTTCCACGCAGGCGTCGCATTCGCCGCAGGGCTCGCCCTCATTCAGGTTGGTGCAGTTCAGACCCTTGGCCAAAAGCCGGGCGGCGGTGGTCTTTCCGGTGCCTCGCGGGCCGGTGAAAAGGAACGCCTGCGCCGTAGAGCCTTGGGCCAGCGCATGCCGCAGAGTCCGCACCACATGCTCCTGCCCCACAAGGTCGGAGAATGTTTGGCTGCGGTACTTGCGGTAGAGAGCGGTTTTGGCCAAGGTGAAGGGTCTCCCGGGGGCGCGGAGGAGGGGTGAGAAGGATCAAGACCGGGAAGACCGCGTCGCCCAGAGGTTCAGCTTACCGTTGCTGCGATCAAGCCCTGGCGGGGTTCACCGGCCTGCTGTCGCGCGGTTCCCGGCCGCAGGCCTCAATGGGCCTGCGGCTGGGTTTTTCCTAGTTTGATCCTTCCGCCCGAAGTCCGGGCACTTGGATGATGTTGTCCCGCATGTCGCCCACGCCGCGCTCTTGATAGCCTTCGGTGGTGAATGTCGGGGTGCGGGTGTCCCATTCGCCCTGACGCAGAATCTGGTCTCGGGTGATCGGGATCGCGGTATAGATGACGCTGTGCCCGGGGCGCGCTTCCTTGTTCAGGAACCGCTTGTCCGTGAGGCCCTCACCATTGAATCCAAATTTGTCTTGGATGTGGTCAGGCGCGCTGCGGGGGCTGTAGTAGAACTCGATGAGGTAGTTCTCACTGGAGAACGGATACATCGTGGGGTCGCGCGACATGTCGATGGTCTTGTTGAACCTTCGGTCGCGGACAAAGAGCTGGTCCTGCATGTAGGTGAGGTTTCGCGGAGGGTCCAGCGCCACGTCGGCGTTGGCGTCCCACTCCACTCCACCCAGGATGGCGTCGGGGTATTCGGCGTCGCGCAGAATGATGCGGACGCGGGTTCCCACCGGAAGCACGTTCCAGGTGCCCACCACATTCATGATGCGGTTGCGGGTGACGGTGACTTTGGCGGTGAAGCCGACATCAAACGGAGGCTTGGTGTCGTATTCGCCCTGAGCGTAATCGCCCCGCTGCTGGGCCAGCCAGCCGCGTGAAACCATGCGAATGAGGTGGTTGTCCAGGTTCTTCTCGCGGGTGTCGCGGTTGTTCCGGGCGCCAAACTCAACCTCGCGGTCGTCCTTGTCGCCGATCTCCTTTTCCGACTCTTCGAGAAGGGTGAAAAGGTGTTCGCCGGCGCGCTCAATCTGCCCGTCGCGGACAAGGGCGCGGAAGAAGAGGTTCTTGCGGGCCGACTGCATGTCGGGCCGCTTCATGGCCTCTTCAAGCCACTTCACGGCGCGATCGTAGTTGTCGTCGATCTTGTGGTACCAAATCCAGCCGGTCTCAAAGAACAGCTCGTAGGTGTTCGGGTTGTTCTTGGAGCCTTCTTGGCCGAAGGCGATGGCGGAGGGCAGATAGCGGCGGTCGCTTCGGCTCTCTTCGTCGGTGAAGTTGTAGCCGATGTGCCACATGCCAGTGGCATAGACGTCGATCTGCTTGGGGTCCAGGATGGTCACGAGCCGCATGATCGGCAGGATTGCATCGTAGTTGCCTTGGTCAAAGAAGCTGTCGGCGCGCACCCAGAGGATGCCGGCCACCATTTCGCGGAAGCCCGCGAGGGAGGCCAGCAGCTGGTCGGGCGAGAGGCTGGAGATGTCGCCGGTGGTGCGGGCATAGTTCTTCGCCCAAAACGGGTTGATGACGAAGCTCTGAAAGAGCCCCTGCGCCACGGCCACCGCCGCGATGATCGCGAATCCTAGCTTGCGGTTCTTCATTTCAGCCGTTTCACACTTCGCGCTTGTCGAAGATGAGGATGCCGCCCACGAGAAGCGCCGTGATGTAGGCCACCGCATAGAACGCGAGGTTCAGGTAGTGGAGGCCCTCATTTTGGATCTGCTGTCCGGGGTTGATGAGCGGGTTTTGGATGTTGAAGTATTCGAAGTTCGGCAGAGCGTTCTGGATGAAGATCGCCACGGCTTTGAAGGCCAGGGGCAGGTCTTTGTTCTCGCTGATCGTCTTGAGCACAGAGCTGAAGAGCGAACCCACCAGGTAGGTGCCGCCGCTGAGGAAGAAGTTGATGATGGGCTGAGTGAAGGTGCTGAAGAAGACCGAAACGGCCGCCAGCAGGCACATCTGCACATAGAACATCAGCGGGCCGAGCGTGAGCTCGCGCAGAACGGTGACCGTGGTCTCCTGCGGCTTCATCACCCAGAAGACCACCACAAGGGTGACGGTCATCAGGGTCATCATCAGACCAAGCGCGCCGATGGCGCCCAGGTACTTGCCGATGAGGAACTGCCAGCGGCGGACCGGCTTCGAAAGAATCGTATAGATCGTGCGGCGCTCAATCTCATTTGGAATGAGATAGACCGTGAGGACAATCGCGATGACGGCGCTGGTGAGCTGGATGATGCCCAGCGTGAGCGACTTGAGAACAGTGAGCTCCTGTCGGGCGCTGAGGACGCTGAGGCCCGGCGCGATGGCGACAAAGAGGACGCCGATGAGCAGGATGACCAGCAGCACGCGGCGGCGAATGGCTTCGCCGATGGTGGTGCGGGCGATATTGATGATGACGTTCATTCCTTCACCTCTTCCAGCGGAGCCTCTTCGGCCTCCAAGTCCTTGATGGTCATGCGGCCCATTTTGCGGCCCTTGACCTTGTTGTCTGCGCTCACCGACTCAAGGAACAGATCCTCAAGGCGGGCGCGGCGCGGGACAAAGCTGATAATGGTGCCGCCAGCGGTGCGAATGGCGTCCAGGATGCCGTTCGTCTCGGAGCTGTCGGGCATATCCATGATCAGGCGGCCCTGCTTAAAGCTCACGGTGGTGTCCTCCATGGCCTTGAACCCATCGGCGATGCCTGCGGGAACGCTGTCGGCGGTCAGCTCAACGCGCGAGCCGGCCAGAAGCACATCCAGCTTGCCCTGCTGAACGATCTCGCCCTTGTTGATGATGGCCACGCGGTCGCAGATGCGCTCGACGTCGCTGAGCTCGTGGCTGCTGATAAAGACGGTCTTGCCCTCTTCGCGGAACTCAAGAATGAGGTCCCGCACTTCGATGTGGGCGATGGGGTCCAGGCCTCCCGTCGGCTCATCCAAAAAGAGGAGCTTCGGGTCGTTGAGCAGGCTCTGAGCCAGCCCGACGCGCTGCTGCATGCCCTTGGAGTACTGGTTGATCGTCCGGTTCATGTCGTTCGCCAGGTTCACTCGCTCCAGCAGCGCCTTGCACTTTTCCGTGTCGCGCTTGCCGAAGAGTGAGCTGTAGAACTCCATGATCTCGAGCCCGGTCATGTGCTCGTAGTAGTAGGGCTTTTCCGGAAGGTAGGAGAGCTCACGGTGGACTTCAATGTCTCCGGCCTCCTTGCCCAGCACGAGCGCCTCGCCATCGGTTGCCTCAATGATGCCGAGAAGCATCTTGATCGTGGTGGTCTTGCCGGCGCCGTTGGGGCCGAGAAACCCATAGATTTCTCCAGCTTCGACCTGCAGGTCCAGCTCCTTCACAACGTCCAGGCGTCCTCCGCCCTTCGTCTTGTAGCTCTTGGTGAGCTTTTTGGTCTCAATGGCCAGGCTCAAAAAATTGCCTCCCCTGCGATCGCAGAGAGGCCGGAGTATACCGATGAGTGAAGATTGGGCATGGCCTTCGGACGCATAGCGTCCTCAACGCGCCAAGTCCGGCAAAAGTGCCCGGCCTATGCTTCGCGCGCGGCTTTGATGAAGGCCCGCATCATTCCGGCGTCCTTCACTGCCACTGCGGCTTCAATTCCAGACGAGACGTCCACCGCGTAGGGCTGAACAAACTGCACCGCTTCCGCCACGGTTTCGGGCCGAAGCCCTCCCGCCAGGATCATCGGAGCCCGGGTGCGCTGCCGGATCTCGCGGGCCAGCTTGAGGTCCAGTTTGGCCCCCACGCCGCCATAGCCCAGATCGGAATGGCCCTCCACAACGAAAGTCTCCGCTCCCGCCTGAGCCACCAGCTCATCGACCGAGCCTGTGTCGAACCCGGCTTTGGGCCGAATCGAGAGGATGCGGTACGACGCCGGACCTTCGGTGAATGAATGCGCCTGAACAAAATCGAAGCCATCCACGTTGGTGGGCGCGTTCGGGCCAAAGACAGCCACCGTCACCGTATTAAAGGGGTCTCCGGCCAGCATGCGCGGCAGATACACCGCCATATCAGGGTCTCGCAGCACGCATCGCGGGCTTGTCGGCTCCATCACAAAGCCCAAAGCGTCGGCGCCGGACTCGATGGCCGCCTCCACATCTTCGGGGCGGCGCAGGCCGCAGATCTTGACCCGAATCACCAGCCCATCACCTGCAGCACCGCCTGGCCGACATACGGCTGACGGCAGAATGCCGTTCCAATCAGAACCGACCTGGCGCCCGCCTCGCGCACGGCCGCAATGTCCTCCGGGCTGCCGAGGCCGCTCTCGCTGACCAGGTGAAAGGGAGCCTCCAACGCCGCCGCCGCCCGCTCGGTCTCCCGCACATCCACTTCGAACGTCGCCAAGCTGCGGTTGTTCACCCCAATCAGCTTTGCTCCGAGCTCCTGCGCTCGGCGCGCCTCGTCCGGGCCATGGGCCTCCACCAGCGCATCCATGCCGAGCTCTTCGGCCAGAGCAAGATAGTCCTTCACCTGAACCGGCTCGAGCGCAGACATGATGAGCAGCACAGCGTCGGCCTCCAGCGCCCGCGCCTCCCAGACATCATATTCATCGACGGTGAAATCCTTGCGCAGGCAAGGGCGGCCGCTGATGCGTCGGCAGAGCTCCAGATATTCCGGCGCCCCTTGGAAAAACTCGACGTCCGTGAGGACGCTCAGGCAGTCGGCTCCCGCATCCCGATACTCCGCGGCGATGTTGGCGGCATCAAAATCCTCGCGCACCAGCCCCTTCACCGGACTCGCCCGCTTGACCTCCGCAATCAGCGAGGGCTCGTGAACCGAAGCGGCCAGCGCTTTCTGAAAGCCCCTCGTTGGGCTGGCGTCCTCGGCCCGCTGCCGCATCTCTTTGAGCGGATTCTGCCGCATTTTGCCAGGCAGCATTTCGCGCTTCGCCTGCAGGATTCGCTGAAGATGATTCATGCCTGCCTCAACGCCGCCAGCTGGGTGCTGGCCCGCCCATCATCAATGGCGGCCATGGCCATGGCTCCGGCTTCGGCGAAGCTGGCTGCCAAGCCAGCCGCAACAAGCGCGAGCGAGGCGGTCGGAATCAGCGCCGCCGAATAGGCCGGCTCCTGCCCGGTCAGGGCAGCCTCCACTTGGAGCGCGGCTCCCTGGGCAGTATCCGCCGGAGCGATGTCCTGGGAACTCAAGGCCGAGATGCCAAAGTCGGCCGGCTCGACGATTTGAGTCGTCACCCCCTCTGGCGTGGCGTGCCAGAGCGTGGTCGGCGCGCAGGGAGAGGCCTCATCCAGCCCGTCATGCCCATGCGCCACCCAAACATCCTCGGCCCCCAGCAGCCGCGCTGCTTCGGCCATCACGGGCCCGATTTCTGGACTGAAAACCCCGATTACCTGCCGCCTGGCTCCGGCGGGGTTCAGCAGCGGGCCGAGCTGGTTAAAAACGGTGCGAAATCCCAGCTCCTGCCGCAGAGGCCCCACCACGGCCATTCCCGGATAGAAGAAGGGTGCAAAAAGAAACTCAAAGCCGAACGATGTCAGCCGCTGGCTCATGGCCTCAAAATCATCAGAGACCGGCAGGCCAAGGGCTCGGACCACATCGGCCGATCCACATTTGCTGGTGACCGCTCGATTGCCGTGCTTGGCCACGTTGGCCCCGGCTGCTGAAGCCAAAATCGCGGCTCCGGTGGAAATATTGAAGCTCGGCGAGCCTCCGCCCGTCCCGCAGGTGTCCACCACGTTTTCGGGCGGATTGGGGAGCTGCCTGCCCCCGGCCCGGATGGCCCGCGCCATGCCGGCCAGCTCCGGCGCCGTGGCCCCCCGAGCCCGCAGAAACGCCAAAACCGACGCCTTCTGCGGCGCCGACGCTTCTGGGTCCAGCAGAAACCGCATCACAGCTTCGGCCTCAGCAGAATCCAGGATGCGCCCACCGGCCAGGCTCTCCAACTGGCCCGGGGTCAACATTCGCCCAAGGCTACCCGGGCGCCCCGCAGGGGCCTAATAAGCCCTGGTATTCTTGGAGTCATGCTCGCCGAGTACCAGCCGATCATCGTTCTGATCGCTTTTGGAGCCTTCATGTGCGCCGCCATGGTCGGCGGGAGCTGGCTGCTCGGCCCAAAGAAATCGACCCCTTATAAAGAGGACGCCTATGAGTGCGGCGTGCAGCCCGTGGGCGACGCCCGCCAGCGGTTCGCCATCAAGTACTACCTGACGGCCATTCTGTTCGTGCTCTTCGACATTGAAGTCGTTTTCCTCTGGAGCTGGCTGACGGTGTTCGCCGAGTCTCCGACCCAGTTCATGGTCTTCAGCGGCATCGCCGTGGCTGTCTATATGGTGCTCTGGATCATCGGCGACGTTTATGCCATCAAGGCCGGCGCGATTGAGTGGGACGAATCCAACGCGATTGCTCCCGAAAAGCTGGCCGAGCGAAGCCCCGCTGCTGACCCTGCTCCGGCCGCACAGGGGGTGGCCTAATCCATGGCTGCTCCGATGGCCGGCGAAGTCCGCCTGGAAGTCAGCCGCCTGCGCGAGCGCATGGCCGACGCCGTCCTCTGCGTGAAGGAGTTCCGCGGGGAGACCTATATCGGCCTTGAAGCGGCCCGCATCGCCGACGCCGTCAACTTTTTGAAGCAGGACCCCGAGCTGGAATACACCTACTTCGTGGAGTGCCTCGCCGTGGACTATTCCACCTGGAAGCATGAGCGCGACCTGCCGGGCCGATTTGAGGTCGTCTACAACCTCTTCTCGCTGAAGCACAACAGCCGGATCTTCCTGAAAGTCTCGGTGGATGACGGCCAGACGATCCCGACCTGCAAGAGCGTCTTCCTGGGCGCCGAGTATCCCGAGCGGGAGATTTCTGACCTCTTCGGCGTGATGTTCGAGGGCAACGAGCCCCAGGGCCGATTCCTGCTTCCCGACGACTGGGTCGGCTTCCCTCTTCGCAAAGAAGTGCCGCTCGGCGGCGAGGACGTTGACTTCCACGGAGGGACCGAAGGTCCTGCCGTCGAAGACGTTCAGATGCCCCACGCAGGCGAGAGCTGGGAAGGCAAGACAGGCAGTGAAGGCGTGAGCGGACGCTGATTTTTTGTCCGATTTGAAACAATTTGGTGGAAATGCGAGTCAATTAGGGTTGTAGATATGCCGAGAGCCGAAAGGCCTGGGTATACTGCGAATCTCAGCCGGTCCTGCATTGGCAGGCAACCGGAGGAAAATGTTCTATGCGAACTCGTCATGCATTCACGCTCATCGAGCTTCTCGTGGTGATCGCCATCATCGCGATTCTCGCCGCTATCCTCTTCCCTGTCTTCGCTCAGGCCAAGACGGCGGCCAAGAAGACCGCGTCCCTCTCCAACGTCAAGCAGATGGGCTTGGCCAAGATCATCTACTCGTCTGACTACGACGACAAGTTTGCTCCGGTGCAGGCCTGGTCCAACCAGGGCGCTCCGGCGTTCGTTGGCGGCGTGGGCTACCAGCCCTGGACCTGGCTGATTCTTCCTTACATGAAGAACACCCAGATCTTCAGCGACCCGCTCGCTCCGGCCTACGAGCCGTGGCCTGCCGCTTGGGCCAAGTCCACCACCGACGTGCTGGCCACCCAGTACGGCTACAACTACGGTGCCCTGAGCCCCTACCCCGCCACCGCCTGGCCGATCCCCACCGCTCCGATCAGCCAGACCTCCCTGGGCAGCCCGGCCGAGACCGTCATGGTTGGAGCCAAGTTCTCCACCTCTGAAGACGCCCTCGGAGCCACCGGCTTCTACTGGGCTGGCCCCGGCTCGTGGACGACGACCATGACTCTCGAGCAGCCCGTCTGCGGCCTGAACCCCGACGTGTGGTGCTTCGTTGACTGGGGAACCAACTCCTGGTACAACGGCTACCTGAACAACAACGACGCTGCGGGCGCCTTCACCGGTGGACTTTCTCGCCGCGCTGCTGCCAAGCACATCGTGGTTTGGTCCGACAGCCACGCCAGCACCCCGACCACGGGCGCCCTGGCCAAGGGAACCAACTACCGCGAGGGCATCGACTCCACCACGATGAACTGGACCACCACCGACGCTGACCGCGGCGGCTACGTTTGGGACAACCGATGATCCGACTCCTGGCTCTGATGGCCGTCCTTGCGGCGGCTTTCTCCCTCGGTTGCACCGAGGAGCCCCAGCAGGCTGCGGAAGCTCCGCCGGCTGACGCTGGTGGTCAGGGCCTGCAGCCTGAGGCCGGCGAAATGATGCCGCCGCCGAATGCGCCGAATGCCGACGAAATCGCCGGCAGCAAGGCCGGAGGCTGAGACTGAACCTGAACCCCGCTCTTCGGAGCGGGGTTCAGTCCTTTTAGGACAGGGCAATACATGCCCAATCCGAGTATGCTCACGGGCACATGAGCATGACGCCCGGTCCAACCGTTGAGACCTCCGGCATCTCCTTCCAGAGAGTCGGGCAGGACACCATGGTCGTCAACATGGGGCCGCAGCACCCCAGCACCCACGGCGTCCTCCGCCTCGTTGTTGAGCTGGATGGCGAAACCATCGTTCAGTGCCGCTGCGTCATCGGCTACCTCCACACTGGCATGGAGAAAGAGGCCGAGTACCAGACCTATCACAAGTGCGTGGTCATGACCGACCGCATGGACTATTTGAATGCGAACGGCAACAACCTGGCCCACGCATTGGCGGTCGAAAAGCTTCTCAACTGCGACATCCCCAAGCGGGCGCAGTACCTGCGCGTCATCCTGGCCGAGCTGAGCCGCATCGCCAGCCACATCGTCTGGATGGGCACGGGCGCACTGGACCTTGGCGCCATGACCCCCTTCTTCTATCTCATGGAGCAGCGGGAGAAGATCCTCGACATGTTCGAGATGTTCTCTGGCGTGCGCATGATGCCGAGCTGGATCGTTCCCGGCGGCCTGCGCGGAGACATGCCCCCCGGCTTTGACGTGAGGCTGAGGTCGTTCCTGGGACAGTTCCTCCAGGAGCTGGCTGAGGTCGAGGCGCTGGTCACCAATAACCCCATCTTCAAGGAGCGCACCCAAGGCGTCGGAATCCTGACCGGCAAAGAGTGCCTGGAGCTGGGCTGCTCAGGCCCGATTGCCCGCGGCTCCGGAGTGCCATTTGACCTGCGAAAGGACGCGCCGTACTCCAGCTATGACGACTTCGATTTCGACGTGCCGGTCGGCCACACCGGAGACGTTTACGATCGGTACCTCGTGCGCGTGGAAGAGATGAAGCAGAGCCATCGCATCATTCAGCAGGCCATCGACAACCTGCCCGATGGCCCCTTCACCACGCCGGACCGCAAAATCTCGCCTCCGCCCCGCGAAGAGCTGGACAACTCCATGGAGTCGGTCATCCACCACTTCAAGCTTTTCACCGAAGGATTCCACCCGCCGGTGGGCGAAGCTTATGCGGCCGTCGAAGGCAGCAAAGGCGAGCTCGGCTTCTATGTCGTGAGCGATGGCAGCAACCGGCCCTACCGGTGGCACGAGCGGCCGTCAAGCTTTATGAATCTGAAGTCCCTTGAGGTTTTGGCGGAAGGAAAAATGATCGCGGACGTCATCGCCATCATTGGATCAATCGACATCGTCCTGGGCGAAATCGACCGCTGATTTTCTGCGCAGTTGATGGCGCGGGACCTTAGGCGAATCTGATCGCCTGAAGCAAAAATTCTGGAACCCCAGCCTCTGAAATAGCATATGATTCGCTAAGGTCCCTCGGAAGTGTCTGAGGGGCCGGAGTATTCATGAATCGACGTCATGCATTCACGCTGATTTACAGCGCAGCTGGCCTGTGGCAGTTCAATCTCCTCGCCGAAGTTCCGGTCAACTGGCGCATCGAAAACCCGCTGACCAATGAGCGGCACTCCATCTATTGGATGAACAGCGTTCGCCCGTATGTGAAGAATGAGCAGATGCTCGGCCACCCGGGCGGCACCGACCAGTCCAACCCCTCAACAAGCACCCTTGGCCGAACCCCAACCAAGACCGGCGTGACCATCAACGGCATGCTGAGCTCCTATTCCGTGACCGCCATGAACAGCCCGTCGGCCGTGCCGATGCTGTGGTTTGGCCAGGGCAAGACCAACCGCGTGGGCCAGTCCTTGCCGGTTCCGGCTCTGCGCTGCAGCGGCCCCGTGGCCCTCGGCCCTTGCCGATTCAACCCGAGCGGCTATCCCGATTCCAGCAATGGCAGCGGCAACCAGTTCGCCACGGCTTGGTTCGTTCCGGGCGGCGCGACCACGCACTGGGCCTATGGCCAGGGCAACGTCTTTGTCCGCGCTGACACCAGCGCAAAGTATCGCCCGATCGGCCGCACCGGCGGCGGCGCCGGCGGATACGACATCCTGCAGGATCCGTTCTCGAACTATGATGCCGCGGGTCGTGGCCTGAGCTACACCGGATGCCGCCCCACGGGCAGCGCCTCCACGGTGCCGTTCTACTGGTGCATGTTCCGCCCGGATCGGGAGTCCTGAAAATGAAGTCTCTCCTGCTCATGGCTCTCGTCGCGGGTCTGGCCCTTGCCGCTGGCTGCAGCGGTGAAGAAGCCTACGACGCTCCGGACGACACGTCGACCAACAGCCAGTTCGAAGCCGGCGGCGAGTCGGGCGAGGATGCCATGGGCTCCTCGGTCGCTCCCGACGAAGCGGCGACCGACAACTAAATTCGCTCCCTAGCGAACGATCAAATGAAATGCCCTTCCTCTCGCGAGGAGGGGCATTTCTTTGTCGGCTGCCAACGAGTGCTCACAAGTTCCGAAATATTCTTCACATTTTTGTCCACTTTCCCAATTTTTCGACAAAAGCGTTGACACTGCGTCTGCGCCCTGGGTATGTTCCTTCGCAACCGGGAGGTTCATTGGACCCACCCGTGGACATTGCAATGAAAATTCGGTCTGCATTTACGCTCATCGAACTGCTTGTGGTCATCGCCATCATCGCCATCCTGGCCGCCATCCTGTTCCCTGTCTTCGCACAGGCCAAGGAAGCCGCCAAGAAAACGAAGGACCTGTCTCAGGTCAAGCAATTCGGCACCGCCATCGCCATCTATCTGTCGGACTACGACGATGTGAACCCTCTCGGCCACGGCATGGACATGGCCACCGGTCAGCACGGATTCAACTTCTACAAGTACGTGCCGCATGACTGGGCGGGCCCCAACTCGACCCCGGCCATCCGCCTCCCGTTCTCCTCAACCTTCGTGGGCAACACCATTCAGCCCTACATGAAAAACAAAGAGATGCTGGCCAACGACGGTCCGACCTGGGAATACCAGACGACGACCGCAGTTGACGCAGGCAAGCAGAAGGCTCCCACCACCTACGCCTACAACGGCTTCCTGCACGGCTTTAGCGCAACGGCCATTGCGGCTCCTTCGCAGCTTCCGCTGCTCACGGGCGCCAACGGCTTCGTGAAGGGCGTCGGCGTCGGCTTTGCCAACCCGGCTCTCACCTGCGCGACCAACGGCGGCACGTGCATCTATCAGCCCGCTGGCACTTCTGGCTGCGCGGCAGGCAACGGCGGCACCGGAGCCATGTACACCAAGTTCAACTCGGCGACCAGCTCCTACTGGCACTACAGCCGCGGCCAGAACTGGACCCTAGCTGACACGCATGCCAAGTTCCGCCGTGTGGGCGCGGGCCCGACCAGCGACTGGCGCACCGACCCGTGGACGGGATATAACGCAAGCGGCAACGCTGGCTCTTACTGGTGGAACGGCTGCCATGCGTGGCTCTTCCGCCCGGACTATGACTTCTCCTAAGTCATAACCGCTCGCCTGACGAGCTCGCATAAAGGCCGCGCTTAGGATTTCCTGGGCGCGGCCACTTTCCCATAAAAACCATGAAAAAGCTTATCGCTCTCGCAATTCTTGGCGCCATGGCCGCCTCTTTCGGATGCACCACCGAAAACACTTCGGAAGGAGTCCCCGACGACCTTCCCCCGGCCAGAACGACCGCCGACCCGAACCAGGCGCCAAGCAACGACAACGCTGCCAACGCCTCTCCTGCCGAACCCATGTGATGTGGAAAGCCGCCGCGTCCGTCCTCCTGCTCGCCTCCGCCATTGCGTGCTCTGACCCCGACCAGGCCCGCGCCAACGAGGCCATGGCCCGCATTCGGAATCAGGATCGCGGCGGCGTGCGGCTTCTCAATCTTTCCAAACTTCCGGCCAGCGCGTTTGTCGGCAGCCAGCAGGTCGCTTCTGGGGTAGAGCACATGCAAGCCAGCGGATTTATGCTTGCTAAAGCGGGAGACAATACTGTTCGACTCACCGTAGGCGATCAGCAAGAGCAGGAGCTTGCTGTGACGGTCGGCAAAGATGTTGGCCTCACCCTTGTCGTTCATCCAGATGGCAAAACCATCAGCATGCTTTCGGGAGAGCCTAGAAAGGCCTCGGCCGATTTGAATGTCGTCTCCTTCTCACTTTCCGCCGGTGATGCCGAAGCGAAGCCTGGAGCAGACGCCTCGTTCTCCGGCGGCGGCTCCCAAGTCAAAGGATCAGGCCTCCTGGCGCCGGGAAGCTGGACCGCTGAGTTTGACAGCGGCGCCAAGGAACAGTTCGACGTCCAAGCCGATGGCGCCTACTCGGTCATTCATGTGACCGACGGCGGCAAAAGCTCAGTCATCGTTCTTTGGAACGGCGGCGGAGACAAGCCGGTCGCCGGCGGCATGGCTGCATCCTGATCGGTTCCTGCATCGCACTCACGCCGAAGAGTAAAATCTGAGGCGTGAGTGATTTGATCCACTTGACTGACGGCCGGGAGCGCCCCCGAGCGCCGCGCGCCGATGAGCTTGAGCTGAAGTTCAGCACCGAAGCCATCAAACAGTTGGAGCAGATCATCTCCCACTACCCCCAAAAGAAGGCCGCAACCCTTCCGGCCCTCTGGATCGCTCAGCGCGAATACGGCGGCAGCCTTCCCCCCGAAGCCATCGCAGAAACGGCAATGCGCCTCGGCCAATCCTACGCCGAGGTTGAAGGCGTGGCCACGTTCTATTCGATGTACAACACCGATCACGCCGTGGGGCGGCACATGATCGAGGTCTGCACCTGCCTTTCGTGCCACATGTGCGGCGCCTATCGCATCGCCGACCGGCTCAAAGAAAAGCTCGGTGTGGACTTTGGCGAGACCACGGCCGATGGCATGTTCACTCTGCACGAAGTCGAGTGCCTCAACGCCTGCGACCGCGCCCCGCTCATCCAGGTCGGCGACGAATATCACGGCCCGATGGATGACGCATCACTCGACAAGCTCATCGAAGACTTGCGCGCGCGCACCGAAAGCTCCAGCGTGAAGCTGGCGGATACGGTGGTGCAGGTTCACCTCATGGCCACCGAAAAAGCCTAACGGCCATTGAAAGCCCTCTCCACGAGAGAGGGCTTTTTTGTGCCAGCTAGTCCCGACCAAGAACGGCGCGGGTTTGGCGGACGGCTTCGTTCCAAAGGTCGCCAAAGTTGCCGTTGAAGCCGCTTTGCATGATGCGGACAATGATGACCACAAAGATGCCGGTCACCACAAAGCCCGAAGCCGCCAGCAAGGCGCCAAGCAGGCCAAAAATCAGATCATCTTCCTGAAGGCCGACCCCGATAAAGAAGACCGAGATCGCCGCCACGGAGCCGGCGACGGGAATCGGCAGCACCATGACCGCCGCGCTGAGAAGAACAAAGACCCCCAGCGCCCGGCGGAAAGTCTTTGAGCGATAGGCGGCCGCCCCGCGCGGGCGAATGAGCTTCTCGAAGAAGCCCATCACCCGGCCCATCAGCTTCAAGAGCTTGGCGCTGGCGCCCTCCTTCAGGGGCCGCTGGCGGATCTTTTCGGGAAACCAGGGCGTCTCGCGCCCGCGCATCATCTGCCAGCCCAGCATGGCCGCCACCACGCCAAAAGGGGCGCTCACGCCGGGCGGGGTGAATGGCAGGGCCACCGGCAAAGAGAGGATGATGAGGAGCATTCCATAGCCCCGCTCATCGATGCGGTCCAGAAGATCCTGAACCACCAATCCCTCTTTCTTCAGGTCAAAGACCGCCTGGATTTCTTGGGAAAGCCCCATGCGCCCGGCCATTTTAGTCCGGTCGATGCCCGATGGAACTGCCAGACCGCCCGCTGGGTCCTAAAGATGGGCTGTAGAGAGTCCGAGAAAAGATTGTGGTGTCGGCAAGTTTGTGCCGCCCCATAGAGAGCGAGGACGAAGAGCAATATGGCTGGCAAGAAGGTTTTGGTCGCAGGAGCGGGCGGGTTCATCGGAGGGCACCTCGTGGAGTACCTGCGCTCCCAGGGCGCCGAGAACATCGTCGCCGTCGACAAAAAGCCGATGAGCGAGTGGTATCAGATCCACAAGTTCGCCGAGAGCAAAGTCCTTGATCTGCAGTACCTGGACGACTGCCACGAAGCTGTGAAGGGTGTGGACGTGGTCTATAACCTGGCCGCCGACATGGGCGGCATGGGCTTCATCGAGAACAACAAGGCGCTCTGCATGCTCAGCGTTCTCATCAACACCCATCTGCTGATGGCGGCCAAGGATGCAGGCGGCGTCAAGCGCTTCTTCTATGCCAGCAGCGCCTGCGTCTATAACGGCGACAAGCAGAAGGACTCCAACAACCCTGGCCTGAAGGAGGAGGACGCCTACCCTGCCCTGGCCGAGGACGGCTACGGCTGGGAAAAGCTTTTCAGCGAGCGCATGTGCCGCCACTTCGACGAGGACTTCGGCATCACCTGCCGCGTGGCCCGGTTCCACAACGTCTACGGCCCGCTCGGCACCTTTGAAGGCGGCCGCGAGAAGGCCCCCGCGGCCATCTGCCGCAAGGTGCTGGAAGCCAAGCTGAGCGGCAAGCACGAGATCGAGATTTGGGGCGACGGCGAGCAGACCCGCAGCTTCATGTATGTCGATGACTGCACCTATGGCATCAAGCGCATCATGGACAGCGACATCGACGAGCCCATCAACCTGGGCAGCGCCGAGATGGTGACCATCAACCAGCTCGTGGACATTGTCGAAGAACTGGCCGGCATCAAGCTGAAGCGAAACTACAAGCTGGACGCCCCCAAGGGTGTGCGCGGCCGCAGCAGCGACAACGCCATGATCCAGCGCGAGCTGGGCTGGGAGCCCTCCATCGCTCTGCGCGACGGCATGGCCAAAACCTATGCCTGGATCGAAGAGCAGATGACCGCCTATTCCCAGGAAGAGCGCGCCCGCTTCGCCGTATGAGAATCGTTGTCCACGACTTTGCGGGACACCCCTTTCAGGTGCAGCTGTCTCGAGCCCTCGCTGCGCGGGGGCACGAGGTGGCGCACCTCTTTTCGTCCAGCTTTGTCACGCCCAAAGGCGCGCTGGAGCTGAGGCCCAACGACCCGCCCACCTTCCGCGTGGAGGGCATCGCCGTTCCCGGCGGCATCCACCGCACCAACTATGTGAAGCGGCGAAAGGGCGAGATTGAGCATGGCCGGCTGGCCGTGCAGAAGCTGGAGCAGATCCGCCCCGAACTGGTGATCTGCGGCAACACCGGCCTGGACGCCGTGGCCCAAATGCAGGATTGGTGCGCCTCGGCCGACTGCCGGTTCTTCTTTTGGGTGCAGGATCTCATCGGCCGAGCCGCCCAGCGCATTCTGCGCGAGAAAATGCCCGTCGTCGGCGGGGTCATCGGCGATTCGCTCAACCGCTTTGAGCAGAAGCTCCTGAAGCGCAGCGATGGCATCGTGGTGATCAGCGATGATTTCGGCCCCCACCTGCCCGCGGGCTCCGGCCCAGTCTCGGTGATCGAGAACTGGGGCGTGATGGACGAGATCCCCGTGCGGAGCCATGACAACGCCTGGTCGCGCCAGCATGGCCTGGCCGAAACCACCAACTTGATTTACAGCGGCACGCTCGGCCGCAAGCACAACCCCGAGCTGCTCATCAAGCTGGCTGCTGAGTTCAATGGCCGGCCCGATGTGCGCGTCGTGGTCATCACCGGTGACGACATGATCGGCTGGCTGACCGAGCGGGCCGCTGCCGCAAAGCTCAACAATTTCATCACGATGCCCTTCCAGCCCTTCGAGGTGCTCCCGGACATCTTTGGCGCCGCCGACGTGCTCACCGCCATCCTGGAGCCCGACGCCGGCGTCTTCAGCGTGCCCAGCAAGGTGCTTTCCTACCTTTGCGCGGGCCGCGCCATTCTGCTGGCCGTGCCGCTGGAAAACCTGGCCGCCAAGATCGTTCTCCGCGCCTAGCCGCGCCTCCCGGAACCTGTCTGCCCGAAAACCCCGTCGGCGTCTCAGAGCGAGATCAGAAACGCACGCCGCCATGCGCCGTCAGCCGCCGCTAACGCCCGTTCAGACGGTCTTCGTTTCGAGAGCCGGCGCTATGCGGGTTTGCCTGCAACGCCGGGTGTCAGCACAAACCATTAAATGGTTTGACCATTATCGTCCTTGCGCTAGGCTGTCCCCAGAACACGGGTCATTGCGCCCTGCATCGTCTTGAAAGGAAGCGACCCATGCCGAAGGCGGGCCTTGCCGCGCGTAGCGTGGATGACGTGCAAGGACTCGACGCCATCATCGTCGGCGCGGGCTTTTCCGGCCTCTACATGCTGCACCGGCTGCGCGGCCTCGGCTTTTCCGCGCGTGTCTACGAGGCCGCCTCCGATATCGGCGGGACCTGGCACTGGAATCGCTATCCGGGCGCGCGCTGCGACGTCGAAAGCATGCAGTATTCCTACTCCTTCGACGAAGACCTGCAGCAGGACTGGCGC
>JBGSIR010000327.1:0-5115 GCA_041742415.1 Fimbriimonadaceae bacterium
CGCTCAGGCTCGCGGGTGCGCAGCTCGATGCCCAGCTCGTCACGGCTGATCTCCAAGGAGACCACCGAATCGTCGGCCGCCATCGCCGCCGCCAGCCGCCGCGGGTCGCGGCAGCGAATCTGGATGCGGTGGGGGTGACGGTCGATAAGCGAGCGGATGGAGCCGAGATCGCCCTGCGCCAGCAGCCGCCCTTGGTGCAGCAAAATCACCGAGCGAGTCATCTGCTCCACTTCAAAGAGGATGTGGCTGCTCACCACGATGGCCTTGCCCTGGCCGGCCAGCATCTGGAGCAGCTCCATGAATTCGCGGCGGCCCACGGGGTCCAGCCCGTTCAGAGGCTCATCCAGCAGCACCAAGTCGGGCTGATGGATGAGCGCCGAGGCGAGCTTGATGCGCTGCCGCATGCCTTTGCTGCCGCCCTTCAGGCGAACCCCGGCGCGGTCGGCCATGCCCACCAGCTCCAGCACTTCCTGCACGCGGCCCTTGGCCTCTTCACCGGTGATGCCGTTGAGCCCCGCCATGCGCATGAGAAACGCTCGGCCCGAAAGATGGTCCGGCAAGGCGTCCACCTCAGGGCAGAAGCCCAGCTTGGCGTTGACATTGGGGTTGGCAAAGGGGTCTTCGCCAAAAACTCTCACCTGGCCGGTGGAGGGGTGGATCATGCCCGTGATGAGGCGCATGAGGGTGGATTTGCCCGCGCCGTTTTGCCCCAGCAGCGCCGTGACGCCCGCGCCGATTTCGGCGTTGACGTCGATGATGCCCATGACCTGCCCGTACCAGCGGGAGCAGTGCTGAATGGAGATCACTTCACCACCTCCACCGCGCTCACGCGGCGCCAGGTGATGAAGATGCCGATGGCCGCCACCGCCACCAGCAGGAAGATTTGAAAGCCGACCGGCGGGATGGGCGAGAGAATGACCCTTCCCCGCTCGCCGATGCCAAAAAGCGCCTGACCCGGCGATTGGAAAATGGCCCGCGAAGCGCCTTTGATGAGGCCATCGAGCGACCAATAGCTGGCGAGCTCGGCGAATTCCTGCACGCCGCGTGGTGCATCTTCCAGGCTGATCCGCACGGCGCCGATGATGCCCGAGAAGAACGTGGTGAGGAAATAGATGCCCGCATAGAGCCCGCCCGCCATGCGGGGGCCCTTGAAGAGGCTGCTGACGCCCACAAGCACACTGGTGTGCAGCGCCGCCGAGGCGACCAGGGTCAAAATCAGTTTGGGAATCATCATCGGGTCGTCGGTGAGGAACCCATAGGCGCCCAGGTTCAGCGAGCCATAGAGCAGGAAAATGACCGACGGCACGCTGAAGCCGATGATGAGCAGCGTGAACAGCCCCAGCCACTTGCCAAAGATGTAGTCGCGCTTGGTGATGGGGCGGCTGAGATAGATGGGCAGGGCGTTGGCGCGGTTGTCCGCCGCAATGACCCCAGCGCCCACCAGCAGAGCCATCAGCATCCACATCGTCTGCGAAACTCCGATGGCCGAGACAAAGGCGTCGCCCCAAATGATGCCGTCCAGAAAGCTCGAGGCCGCTTGTCCGAGCCCCGGCCCAGGGGTCTCTTCGGCGTTCGCCAGAGTCTGCTGAAAGAAGTAGCTCAGCCCAATCAGCAGGCCATAAAACCAGCCCGAGACGAAGGAGAACGCCCAAAAGCCCTTCTTCTTGAGCCCCGCGCGGATGATGCGCTCGGCGATAATGACGAAGCCCGGCCGCTTGCGCTTGGGGCCCTTGTACAGCCGATAGGAGAGATCGGCGATGCCGCCTTCAAGCGCCATGGATGGCCTCCATAAAGATGTCTTCCAGCGTGCGGCGCAGGGGGTTGATGCTTCTCACCTGCACTCCCGCCTCGGCGGCGGCGGCCAGCATCTGGGCGGCCATCTCCTCGGCCGAGCCGATGCCGCTGATGCGCAGCCGTCCCTTGCCCGTTGCTTCGGTGCCCAGCCCCAGCGCCTGGATGGCGCGGAAGAGCTCCGGCGGCGTTTCACTCAGCTCAATGTCCAAGCCCTCCGCCTCAAACTTCTTCAAATCCTCGATCCGGCCCGAACGCAGCGCCTTGCCCCGGTTGAGCATGATCACGTGGTCGCAGGTGCGCTCCACGTCCATCAGCAGGTGGCTGCACAGCAGGACGCTGGAGCCCAGCTCTTCGGCGATGCGCCGCACCATCGCCAGCATGTCCTCACGGCCCTTGGGGTCAAGCCCGTTGGTGGGCTCATCCAGCAGCAGAAGGCGGGGGCCATGGACCAAAGCCTGCGCCAGCTTCACCCGTTGCTTCATGCCTGTGGAGTAGGTCTCGACGGCCCGGTAGCGCGCCTCGCCCAGGCCGGCGTACTGCAGAGTTTCGTGAGCCCCGCGAATGGCCTCGGAAGTCGGCATGCCAGAAAGCTCGGCCATATAGGCGACGAACTCGACGCCGGTCATGCCGGGCAGGTGGCAGTCCTGCTCGGGCATGTATCCCACCAGGTTGCGGATGGCGGATGTCTCCTTGCGAAGGTCGAAATCGAAGACCCTCGCCGTGCCCTCGCTGGGGGCCAAAAAGCCGAGAAGCGTCTTGAGCAGCGTGGTCTTGCCGGCTCCGTTCGGGCCAAGCAGGCCGACGCAGCCTTCGGGGAGCTCAGCGGTCAGCGCATCCAAAGCGATTTTTTGACCATACCGAACGGTAAGGCCCTCGAAGACTGCGGCTGACACTCTGGGGCTACTTTACTCCCCGGGACTCTCGGAGGTTGTCCTGTCCCCATGCGGGGGGCCTGCGGGTAGCCTCATTTTGTTATGCTTGAGACCACCCTGGTCCTCATCAAGCCGGGCGGAGTTGCCCGGGGGCTCAATGGAGAAATCATCCGCCGCATCGAAGATCGCAGCCTGAAAATTGTCGGCCTCAAGCTCATGCAGGCCGAGCGGTCGTTGGTCGAGGAGCACTACGGCGAGCACAAAGGCAAGCCCTTTTTCGACAGCGTCTGCGACTACCTGGTCTCTGGCCCCGTCACGGCCATCGCAGTTCAGGGCGAAAACGCCGTCAAGGCCATCCGCGCCATGATGGGCGCCACCAACCCGGTGGAGGCCCTGCCCGGCACCGTGCGAGGCGATTTGGCCCTCTCCATTGAGGACAACCTCGTGCACAGCTCCAGCGACCCCGAGGCCGCCGCCGCCGAGCTGGGCCTCTGGTTCCGCGAAGGCCTCCTCGGCTAATCTCGCTAGGCCGCGCGCCGAGTGGGCTGTCTCACTTTGAGTTCCCGCTCGGCCAGCACGGCCACAACCAAGCCATCGCCTGTCTCATAGGCGGGCTCGACGCGCACAATGCGCCAGCCCTTGGCCGTCACCGCTCGCAGCCGGTTGTAAAGGACGCCATTCACAAGGTCGTCCATGCTGGTGCGCTCGATGTAGTTGTACAGCCAGGCGCCATCGCCGCTCTCTTGAGCAGTTTTGAAGCCGGCATCAAGCACCGGATCGCCTGTTTTGATGTCGATGAGCATGCGAAACCGCACAACAGGCGCCTTGCCCTTGGCGGCATGGGATTGAAGACTATCATCCACAACTTCCCGAAGGCTGTCCGGAACAATCTCGATATCATCTTCGAGCGTTGGGCTGTGCACAAAGGTGGTCAGCTCCTGAAGGCTCGAGCTTAAGCTGCGCTCAACCTGGCGGAGCCGGGTCGCCAGCCAAATGATGGCGGCCAGCAGGGCGGCGGCGGGCAAGATGATGAAGAGTTGATCCACGGTGAAGTCTCCTTAACTTCATCTTTCCAAGTTGAAGCGTCTTCTTCAGACGGGCTCTATGAAACCTGGTAATAAAATCCTTTATTGGCCCGAACCGTGAACTCGGAAATGAACCGAGCATGAATCCAGTCAGCGTCCGCCCAGACCGCTCAATTGAACTCCTTCGATGAAGTACCGCTGGGCAAAGAAGAAGAGAAGGACAACCGGCACCGTGGCCATCGCTGAGGCCGCCATCATCAGGCCAAACGACCCGCCGCGATCGGTCTGGAAGAGCTGGAGCGCATATGCGATGGGCACGTTTTCGGGCGAGCTGATGTAGATGAGTGGCCCCATGAAGTTGTTCCAGGCGCCCATGAAGGTCCATATCGCGATGGCAGCCAATGCGGGCTTGATCTGCGGCAGCATCACCTGCCAAAACGCGCGCAGGTAGCTGCAGCCGTCAATTTTAGCCGCGTCCTCCAGCTCCATGGGAATGGTGCGGAAAAACTGGCGGAGCAGAAAGACATTGAACGCGCTGGCAAAGAAAGTCGGCAGCCAGATTGGCTGGAGAGTATCGACCATGCCCAGATCGCGAAAGATCAGGAACGTGGGCAAGAGTGTCACGGCGGCGGGCAGCATCATGGTCGCCAGCATGATGTTGAAGAGCAGATCGCGTCCCGGGAATCGCAGGCGGGAAAAGCCATAGGCCACCACCGAACAGCTCAGCAGCGTGCCCACCATCGAGAGCACAACAATCAGCAGGGTGTTCCAAAGGAAGGTGAAGCCCCCCCGCGCGCTGTCTGGCAGCCACTCAAAGATCTCGGTGTAGTTTTGCCACCGGGCGCCGCTGTCCATCACGGGCTCCACCTCATCTGGCCCAAAATCGTGCCGCCGGCCCTTCATGCTTTCCGGCTCCAATATTTCCACCCGGCGCTCGCCGCCCTCCAGCTCGCGGGCCACGAAGCCCACTACTTTCGTGCCGTCCAGCTCGCCCTCCACCACCGGAACCATGCGCTGAATCGGCTTGGTCTCGTTCTTGGGAGCCTCAAAGGCCCGGCCAGACAGGATAAATGGCCGCTCCACCTGCAGCGCAAGCCTGTCCTCGCCCCGCGCCAAGCCGGTGACCGTGGCCCGCACAGTTCGGCCCTCATACTGCGCCTCCACAAAGGGCCGCTCAGGGTCGTCAAAGGGGTGCTGGCGCTCGATGCGCGGGAGCCAGACCATGCCGTCGGTGTTGCTCATGTCCCGCTCTTCCTTGAGGCTTGTGAGCACCAGCCAAGCAAAGGGGATGGCAAAAATCAAGCTTCCCAGGATGAGGGCGCCGTGAGCTGCAACTCCGCCGGCGGCCTCGCGCTGGGAGGCCGATTTCGCCAGAACCAGCGAGACGCCAAAGCCCACCGCCAACAGCGCCGCCAGCCCCAGCA
>JBGSIR010000328.1:0-2711 GCA_041742415.1 Fimbriimonadaceae bacterium
GCCCGAAACGCCTGCGCCCACCACGATGACTCTCATTCCCTTTGCCTTTGCCGCGCATCCGGCCGCCGCGAGCCCGGCCAGCAGCACGGTCCGCCGCGAAAACTTTAGATTCATCCCGCCTTGGCCGAAGTCTCCGTGCCGATGTCCAGCATCTGCTGGAGCGCGATGCGGGAGAGGCGGGCAGTCTCTTCAGGGACCTTCACCTGGTTCATCACCCGGCCCTCGGCCAGCTCCTCCAGGCACCAAAGCAGGAAGCTGGGGTGGATGCGGTACATCGTGCTGCAGGGGCAGATCTGGCTGTCCAGACAGAAGATCGTCTTGTCCGGATGCTCCTGCGCCAAACGGTTGACAAGGTTGATCTCCGTGCCCACCGCCCACGCGCTGCCGGGCGCGGCGGCTTCGATGGTCTTGATGATGTATTCGGTGGACCCGTTGAAGTCGCTCTGGCGCACCACCTCCAGGCTGCATTCGGGGTGGACGAGGATGTTCACCAAAGGGTGGGATTCCCGCGCCGCCGCGATCTGCTCGGTGGTGAAGCGGCTGTGCACGCTGCAGTGGCCCTTCCAAAGAATCAGCCGGGCTCGCCGCACATCCTCAGGCGAATTGCCGCCCATTGGCTTGAAGGGGTCCCACAAAATCATGTCGGCGTCGGGGTCAAAGCCCATCTTGACGCCGGTGTTGCGGCCCAGGTGCTGGTCGGGGAAGAAGACGATCTTCTCGCCTCGCGTGAAGGCCCATTCCAGCGCGGCGGGGGCGTTGGTGCTGGTGCAGACCGTGCCGCCGTGCTCGCCCACAAAAGCCTTGATGGTGGCGGCCGAATTGATATAGGTGACCGGGATCACCTTGTCGATATCGGTGGCCTGCGCGATCTGCCGCCAGGCCGAGCGCACCTGAAACTGGTTGGCCATGTCGGCCATGCTGCACCCCGCCGCCATGTTCGGCAGAATCACGGTCTGGCCGCCGGGCGTGAGGATGTCGGCGCTCTCGGCCATGAAGTGCACGCCGCAGAAGACGATGAACTCCGCCTCGGTCATCTTGGCGCCGTCTTTGGCCAGCTTATAGCTGTCGCCGCGAAAATCGGCATGGCGGATGATCTCGTCGCGCTGGTAGTGGTGGCCCAGAATGACGAGGCGCGGGCCCAGCTTGGCGCGGGCGGCGTCAATCCGCGCGGCGGTCTCTTCGCCGCTCAGCTCCGCGTAGTGCGTGGGCAGGGGGGCCTGGCGCATGATCCTTAACCTTACTACGCCCGCGCGCGCCGAAGCCGGGGCCGAAGGTCTTTTCCTCAGCTTCGGCGCAGAAAGTCCAGGGCTTCGGCAGATGATCCAAAGCGGTGCACCAGCCTAGGATGCTCGGCCATTGCGGCGCGCATCTTTCGCTTGCGCCCCTGCCAATGGGTGAGCTGCCAAAGCAGGATTGACTCATGGCTGAAGAAGGACTTCCGCACCGTCTCCCGGCACCCGCCCCAAAGCTCCTCGCCGAGAAAAGCCCGGCGCGCCGTGCGGCGAACGAGTCGAGGAAAAGCCAGCGCAAGCGGCGGATCGAGCCACAGCACGGCCTCGGCGCGGCTCCAAATGCGCGGCCAGCACCACGAATAGCTGCCATCCACCACCCACCGCTCGCCCTGCAGCCTCTCCTCCAGCCGCTCTTCAAACTCAGCCCGCTCCGACTCCACCCAGCCTGGCTTCCAATAGAGCTGGTCCAGCTCAATATAGTCCAGCCCCGCCTCCTTCGCCCACGCTTGCGAAAGGGTTGACTTTCCCGTGCCCGAGGAGCCGGTGATGTGGATTCGCGTCAAGGGCATCGCATCGTCATTGGACTCAAAGTGGGAGCCTAAGAGTTCCCTGATGGCTTCACCTTTTCAGTCTGATAGACCGTTATTGCCAAGCCTGCGCCGATGGCGCCCAGTCGACTCAACAATTCGGGCTCAATCGTCCAGGTTGATTCAAACCGTACGCCGGTCGTATAAAATCCCAAGTCAAACGTTTTGTCATGGCAGGAATCCCACATATCCCTGCTTTCGGCGTTCAATGATTCAATGACACGCAGCCCCTGCAGGATGCCTTCATCTGGAGTCGCAGGGCCTAGCGCCGTGCTAACAGTGACTCGGAAATCGTCTCCCGACTGCTTGACTTCTTCATAGGCCTCAAACGGAATCAGATCGTGCACAAGTGGACGCAGGTCAGCCTTGGATCTGAGCAATATATCCATTGTGATGAAGTTGGCCCCCACCCTCCAAGTTTAGCACCATGCCTTGTTCAAGGTTCTTTCTATGCCATATCTTGCCAAGAGAGCAGTCGCGACTAGGGCTCAACGCATCACTGCGCAGGCCGATGCGGAAACAGCCGGGCCCCTCAGCTCTTCGAGCTGGGGACCAGGCTTCGCACGGCTTCGGCGATGCCGGCCGCGTCCAGGCCGCATTCGCTCAGCAGGCGATCCACCGAGCCGTGCTCGATGAAGGCGTCGGGGAGCGAGAGGGTTTTCACCGTCACGTCCTCATCGGCCAGCAGAGTCCGCACGGCTTCGCCAAACCCGCCGCGCAGCACGTTCTCTTCGATCGTGATGATGCGGCCCGATTGGCCGGCGGCGCGCAGGATCATGCGCTCATCCAGCGGCTTGGCCCATCGGGCGTTGATGACTTCGACACAGCGGCCCTCGGCGGCCAGCCTTTCAGCCGCCTCCACGGCGGGGCCTACCATGCTGCCGATGGCCAG
>JBGSIR010000329.1:0-5397 GCA_041742415.1 Fimbriimonadaceae bacterium
CTCACGGCGCACGAGCAGGTTGAGCTGAAGGCCAGTGAGTTTGTCGCCTGCAGCGGCGTGCCGAGCCTGGAGCGGCCCTGGCGAGAATTTGGCTCCCGCTATCTGGGCCGCGAGCCGCGCTTTCTGGCGGGGCCAGAGGGCTATGGGATCGCGGTGGAATACGACCCGCCCGGGAGCGTTGGGCCCGACAGACTGGCGAACGCGGTGGGAGCCCTGGCCCTGGCGCCTGCGCCGGTTGTGGTCGTGGATTTCGGCACGGCAACCACGTTTGATGTGGTGGATCACCGCGGGGTCTATGTGGGAGGAGCGATTCTGCCCGGGCTTCAGGTGACCGCCGAGGCTCTTGTCGGCCGCACCGCGCGACTGCCGGCCTTTGCCCTCGAACGGCCAGCTTCGGCGATTGGCAAGACCACCGTCGGCTCGCTGCAGTCCGGATTCATCCTGGGCTATGCCGATGCCATCGACGGCTTGGGACGGCGCATTGCGGCCGAGCTGGAAGGCGAGCCAACCTTCTTGGCGACCGGCGGGCTGGGGGCGCAGTTCACCGAGATTTGCGAGCTGCTGAGCCGCCACGAGCCGAATTTGACCTTGGATGGCCTTCGGCTCGCGGCAGAGCGGGCTTAGAACGAGCTGGTCTGGTCCAGGAAGTTGAGCCAGGGCAGTGTTGGGGTCTGCGGCGCGCCGCCCCCGAGGCCTTGGCCGTTGCTCAGGTTCTCGATGACGCTCCAGGCGAACTCCCAGATGGGAATCTGCCCCTGAGAGTTCTGGAATTGACGCAGCGAAAGCGCCATGCTGGAAGCAAAGACGCCTCGGCGCTCGCCCGCCTGAACAAGGCTGAAATTGCGCCCGCCTTCGATGGTGCTCATCATCTGGCTGTAGCTGGCGTCCAGGATGGCTTCGCGGCCAAAGTAGAAGCCGTTTCGCACCGGGCGGTCCACCTGAAAGAAGGAGAAGACGCGGGCGCCCTTGCGGGCAAAGGTTCGCACAAGCTCGGTTTTGCTCACCATGCTGGCGCTGTCCTCCACAAAGCTGGCCTCAACGCCGGCCAGCCAATCGCGGCCCGCCACGTTGACGCCCATGCCGGCAAAGTAGATCATCACCGTGCCGTCTTCATCCATCCGCTCAGCAAGCGCTTGGGCCACGGTCCGGATTTGAGCAGAGGTGGCGTTGTTCAAAAGCTCCACGTTGGCAGGGTCATAGCCGCCGAACTGAACGAGAGACGTCTGGATCATGGCCGCGTCGCCGGTGGCCGACTCCATGCGGCCTTCGGGAAGGCGGCTCTCCGCATTGCCAATGATGAGCGCATATTTGCTGCGCACAACTGGGGTGATGGTGAGCGCAGGGCCGGTCTGTGACCCGGCAACCGGGTTGATGTCGGCGGCGTTGACCGGAGTCACTGTGACGCCCGGAGCCCCCTGCGGAGCAGGTCCGCCCTGCGGGGCGGGCGTCGAGGCTTCGCGAACCTGGGCAATGTTCTGCCGGTCGGCAGGATCCAAAATGTCTTGGTCGATCTTGAGGGGGCTGGCGCCCAGCTCCGATCTCAGCGCCTGAACCGCCCGGCGCTTGTCGGCGTCGCGGAGCAGGAACCAGCACTGGTCCAGCACATACAGCGCCTCCAGGCTGCGTCCGGACTGCTGCATCTGGGCTTCCAGCTCATCCACTGCGCTCAGCAGGTGCTTGGTGCGCTCGGCGTTGTCCACCGTAGCCAGGCCGAGCCGATAAAGGGAATATGCGGCCCCAAACTTAGGCGAATAGGCGCTGCCGCCTCGCCAAAGAATGGGATCGGTGATCGGGCTGGGCAGGCGGATGGGGCCGCTTTCATCCCGCCCGCGCTGGGCGATGGCGTTTTGAAACTCGGCGCGGGCGCCCGGCCAGTCGGCCGCCTTGGCCAAATCGAGGGCCCTCTGATAGGGGCCAGACCACGATTGGGCCAGCGCAGATGCCGAAAGAAGGGCTGCGGCGGCCAGAATCAGGCTCCTGAGCTTCACGAGCGCCCCCGGTAGCTGATGGTCAGCGCGGCATCCATCTTTCCTTTATCGGGTTGAGCGAGGCTCAAATCCAGGAAAAAGGGCTGATCGGCGGGCCTCCAGCCAAGCCCAAAGGTGAGGGCGTCGCGGCTGGTGAATCCGGCCCCACCGGCGGGGCGGCTGGCGTAGCCCAGACGAATCGGAATTCGGTTGGCTCCGCGCACCAAGTTGAACTCGGCGCCGGCTCCGAAAGAAAGGAAGTCGTCGCGGGGATAGGCCGATCCGTCGTCGCCGCCGAACCAGTAGTCACCTTGAATCGACCAGATGAGAAAATCCTGGCGGCCGGGGCGGTCAATTCTGCCGGCGAATCCCAGGCTGGCTTTGCCGGGCAGTCGGGGCAGAAGGGCCTCGGCGTCGGCATCGCCGTCCAGTTCGATGGGTGCCCGCACCGAGGCGCCGATGTTGAGCCGGCTGCCATAATCCCGCTGGATGCCTGCCACTAGGCCGACTCCATAAAGGCTGCCCGAGGCCCCACTGAGGACCTCGTTTGAACCTGTGCCTTGGGTCACGGTGTAGCGCTCGGTGTCGCGGCTGTATTGGTGGGCAATCACAACGCCCACACCCAGGTTCGAAGGCCCCTGGCTAAAGCCATATGAGCCCGTGAAGTAGTCAGTTTGGAACTTTCGGCTGCGCAGATAGCCGGTCACGGGATCACCGTTGGAGGTGAGGTTTCCGGCAAACGTGGTCTCTAGGTAGTAGCCGCCCAGGGTGTAGCTCAGGCCCAGCGCGCCCTTGGCGAAGGGAATGGCGACTCCGTAGTGAGTAAATGTTGTGCGGCCGTAGTTGTCGATTTCCTGGCGGTCTGGGTTGGCCAGGTTTCCAAAAATGGCGGATCTTCGGTCTGGCAGGTTTCGAAATCCGAGGGAATAGGTGGGGGCAAACACAAAGGCCAGCCCGGCCGGATTGTCCAGCGCCGAATAGGTGGATGAGTCGTTGACGGCTCCTGCGCCGCCCAAGCCCATGGCTCGGCCTCCTGAGTCAAAAGCAGTCAGGAGATCGGGCGCCTGGCCCAAGGCCAGCCCAGATAATCCCAGCGATGCTCCCACCGCTGCCAGCTTCCGTGCCTGCATCATGCTTCTATCCTGCCGCACCCTCGATCCATGAGAGCGCCTGATAAGGTGACGTCTAAGACGCCCTGGCGTTATGTTACACGGTGCAGGAGCGATTGCTCGCCAAAACGCCAGGTTTTCAGGCCTGATGAAGCAGAAAGTTGACAAGTTCAGCGGCGCCGTCTTCGTCATGATCGCCAAAGACGCGGGACGCCGCGGCCTTCACCCGGGGATGGGCATTGGCCACCGCCGCCCCGAAGCCCGCCGACTGCACCATTTCCAGGTCATTCAGGTAGTCGCCAATCGCGGCGACTTCGCTCATCTCAATGCCGAGTGAGGCGGCTGCGGCTTGCAGGCCAAAGGCTTTGTTCACCTTTTGCGGCACAACCTCCACATATTGGCCCTCCGACCGGATGATTTCCCCGTGCTCCTCCAGCCCCTCGCCCCGAAGCGCCTCTTCGGCGTGGTCGATCTCGCCCTCTTGGCCCATGAAAACAACCTTTGTCGCCGGCCCTTGCGCGAGCCGCTCGTAGCCGACTGCGGGAATCTCTGGCAGGCCCGTGATGCGCCGATAGGCGGAGCCGTAGGGCTCGTCGCTGGACATGGCGATCTCTGCCCGGCGATAGGCATTGCAGTGCAGACCGAGCCGCTCGGCCAATGAGACGGCTTGCCGCACGGCCTCTTCCGCAAGCTCCATGCTGTGCACGACCTGGCCGTCTGCAGATTCAACAAAGGCGCCGTTGCAGCTCACGATGGGGCCGTTTAGCCGCACAGCCTCGGCCACGGCGCGCATCGAAGAGATGCTGCGGCCGCTGGCCAAGACCACGGTCCAGCCTGCCTCCTGCGCTCGAATCAAAGCCGCGCGATTGCCTTCCGAAAGCCTCCGATTGCGATTGAGGAGGGTCCCGTCCAGGTCAAAAGCCATCAATCGAAGGCGGGGCTGCATGGCGCATAGGCTGCCTGAAAAGAAAGAAATCCTTTCGGGCCCGGTAAAGGCCAAGGGTCCGCCTGCCAAAGATTACAGCAACATGTCTGCGACGGCGCCGAACTTGGAGCTGACCGAAGCCGCCCTTGAGGCTCGGCAGTGCGTGATCTTCCGGCTGGGCCAGGAAGCCTTTGCGGTGGAGATTGCGATGGTCAACGAGATCATTCGCATGAAGGACATCACCCCCGTGCCGGGCGCCCTGCCGCACATTCGGGGACTGGTGAACCTGCGCGGCCAGACGATTCCTGTGATGGACCTTCGGGCCCGCATCGGCCTGCCTGAGGTTGAGGAATCCGGCGATTCGAGAATTGTTGTGATCGACTTTGAAGCCGGACGGCTGGGGATTGTGGTGGACGCCGTGGAGGAGGTCATGACCTTTGAGGCCGACGACATTCAGCCCGCTCCCGCCTTGGCAGCCGGCCAAGAGCAGGAGTTTGTTGAAGGAGTCGCCCGGCAAGGCGAGCGCCTCGTGACATTGATTGACCTTCAGGCTTTGGTGAGCTAATGAGCGCCGAACTCGATATGAGCCAATACCTTGGCCTCTTTATGCAGGAGGCCGAGGAGCAGCTCGAGATTTTGGAAACCGAGACCCTGAAGCTGGAGACTGACGCCAGCCAGGAGCGGCTTCAAGTGATTTTCCGCGCGGCGCACACCCTCAAGGGCAGCAGCCGCGCGATGGGCTTTTCCAAGTTCGCCGAGCTGACTCACGAACTGGAAAACATTCTGGACCTGCTGCGCGCAGGCAAGCTGTCCCTCAGTTCAAGCATCACCGACCGCCTGTTGGCCGCGATTGATGCCCTGGGACAGATGGCCGCAAGCATCGGCGCGGGCGAGGGGGACAACTTGGAGTGCGGCCCGCTGGTTCGCTCTCTTCAGGAGTGCGCCGGAGAAGCTGGCTCTGCCGCGCCTGCCGCCGCCACGGCCAAGGCCCCGGACGAGCTTCCGGATGAAATCGTGGAAGCCTTGACGGCCGCGCTGGAGCAGGGTCCGATCTTCGACGCAAAGTTCCGCTTGATGGAGGACTGCGTGATGAAGTTCGCGCGCGCCTTCATGGCAATCAATGCCATTCAGGCCAGCGGCGAAATTCTGGTGGCAATTCCAGAAACGGAGAAGCTTGAAGAAGAGGAATTTGAGCAGGATTTCCGCCTGATCTTCCACTATTCAGGTGATACTGAAGCGCTGGAAAAAGAGCTGAAGAGCCTGGGCGAGATGGAAAATGTCGCCTTGACTTCCTGGGAGCCGTCGGCCCCTCAAGCCTCCGCAGCACAAGCCGCTTCCGCCCCTGCCGGCATTGCGGCTCCCGCCGCGTCGGTCCCCGATGCCGCTCCGGCCCGCA
>JBGSIR010000330.1:0-1689 GCA_041742415.1 Fimbriimonadaceae bacterium
CTCGGCCTCCAGCCCGCGCATCAGGCTCAGCCACGCCCAAAAGAGCCCGCTCCGCTCACCCCCCAGCCCACCCCGGGCTCCGGCCAGGCTCAAGTCTTGGCAGGGAAAGGACGCCCACGCCATGTCCGCGCGGCCGGGCAGGTCGGCGGGAGTGAGGGAGAGGATGTCGGCTTCCACAAAGTGCACGCCGCCAAAATTCTCGCGGTAGGCGGCGGCTTTGCGCGGGCAGATGTCATTCGCCCAAAGCCGCCCCGGCCCCAGTCCCAGGCTGGCCATGCCTCCCCCGGCAAAGAATTCGTAATAGCCCGGCACCGTCCTCCTCTGGATGTTCAGGACGGACCAGCACCCCAGAAGGCGCCCGGCCTGGCGTCAACGAAGCGCCGGGTGCGGGCCCTGCCCGCCGTAGTGCCAGCGCAGCCGCTCCATGTCAGCTTCTTTCGAGCTGTCCCAGCGGGCGATAGCAAGGTCCACTGCGACTGCGCCAATCAGGCCGCGAAGCTCAAGGATTTCGAGCCAATCCGCGGGAAGAGCCTCCTCACCTAAATGAGCCCCCAAAATGCTGCCACAAACGGCGGCCACCGAATCAGAGTCCCCCGAGTGCCTCGCCGCCAGCTCAATGCCGCGCTTGAAGTCCCCCTTCGCAGCCAGCGCTGCCCAAAGGCCCAAGGCCAAACATTCTTCGGCGACCCAGCCTTCGCCGAGGGCTGCATATGCCTCCTCGGGCTCGGCGTCAAACTCAGCCAGCGCAAACGCCCGCGAAAGCAAGGGGTCCACCACGAGTCCGCTCTTTCCCAAGTAACTGCTCGCATTAAACCAGGGCCAAACGCGATTCAAAGGCGCCTGACACACGAGCTCACCGATCATCTTCGCAAAAGCCATCGAAGCGTAAGTAGAAACCGGATTGCCATGCGTCACCTGCGCGCCGATGCCGGCAAGCTCCCAATAGCGAAATACGCCATAGGGTGCAGACCGCATCACTGCCCCGCAGCCTTTCGAATCGTTCACAGCCTGGACCTCGCCCGGCTTGAGGGCTCGAAGGGCCGTCAGACAGGTGTTCCCGGGCGCACGTTGAGCATAAAGCTCTCTGCACTCCAGCAGGCCAGATTCTCGTTCGGACTCCGGCAAACTCGGGGCATCCTCGCCCTGCGTCGTCAACCATCGGCCGAAAGCAAAGACACTGGGCTGCCTTCCCCCTCCTTCCAGCTTTCCCCGAATCAACCCTTCGGCCGCGAAAAGAGTCATCTGGGTGTCGTCGGTGATCGCGCCTAACTTGCCATAGGCGGGCAGGGGCCGGACTCCCTCCGACCAGACGTCGTCAATCTGCTCCCGATTAAGGAACTCAACCGGCGCGCCAATCATGTCGCCCAGCGCTCCACCGAGGAGGCAGCCACGACGCCTTGAAAGCAGGGCCTTATACTGCTCCATTCAAAACTGGTCCGACATAAACATCTGCGGGGGCTCCGGGAAGCCTCGGGTCATGACGAGGAGTTCGCGCCAGCTGCGCTTGAGGGGGGGCTGGAGGGCGCGGGTCATGGATTCGGTGCCGATCCAGAGGCTGTCCTCCTTCACCGGCCAAAGCCCGCCCGGCGTGGGCAGAATCGCCTCCCGCACATAGATCGGCTCGCGGCAGACATAGCCGCCGGAGGCCTCGACCGGAGAGCGGGGCATGCGGCGCCAGGCGCGCCACTT
>JBGSIR010000331.1:0-2298 GCA_041742415.1 Fimbriimonadaceae bacterium
GCCCCTCCAGCCGCTCGCACACCAGCGGATCGCCGGTGGCCTGAGCCATCTCCGCCAGGGCTTCGGTGATGTGCAGGTGGCTGTTCAGCGACCGCGCCCTGGGCCATCCCAGCGGACTCTCGCCGGGCTCCAGCTCGCGAAAGGGCGTTCCGTCCACCGCCAGGCATTCAAAGTATCCGCCCTGGTCGGCGTCGAAGGCGTGGCGGTCGAACCAATGAAAGGCCTCCAGCGCATGCGCCTTGGCCCCGCCATCGGGAAATGCGCGGGCGTGGGCGGCCAGGCCATAGAGCGCAAAGGCGATGCCATAGGCATGCTTATGCCCGGGTTTGGGCTGCCCTTCGGCATCGAGGCTCCAGAAATATCCGCCGTGCGCTTTGTCACGCAGGGGGCCGAGGATCATGGCCAGCCCGTGGTCGGCGATTTTTCTCAGCTTGCCGCCGGGGTCGCCCTGGGTGCGGGCGGCGGTGGCGGCGGTCCAAAGGTGGCGCCCCTGAAACACCAGCCCCCAGCCTTCCGAGGGCATCGGGCTCCAATCGTGGGCAAAGTTTTGGTGAAAGCCGCCGTCTTCGCGCACAGACCGGGTGAACCAAGGGTCCAGGATGTGCTCGAACAGGTGGCTGCGCAGCGCTTCTGGGGTCACTCTGCGTCCGCGCTCCTGCCGCAGCCGCCTTCGCCGCTGGGGCGCACGTGGGGGCGCATGATGTCTTCGGTTCCGCGAAAGGCGTAAGGGTCCTCGCCCGCCACCATCACGATGTCGCGCATGTCGCTGGCGGCCACGTGGCGTCCGTTCGGGATGGAGTCGCCGTACCACGGCAGCAGCGATTCGGCGCTCATGTAGTGGTTGACCAAAGACCTCCGAAAGCCGCTGGCGGCGCGGTTGGGCAGGCTGCGGTGCAGCAGATAACCGTTGAAGAGCACCACGCTGCCGGCCTTCATTTCCACGGGCACGGCGTCGTCATTGCTCCAGGGAAAATTCTGCGATTCGCCGCTGCAGTCAAACCGGCGGTCGTCGTTCTCGCCCAGCTCCCACAGAATGCCCGGCTTCTGCGAGCCAGGAATCACCCAGAGGCAGCCGTTTTCCACCGTGGCGTCGTCCAGGGCGATCCAGGCTCCGGTGAGGGACCGGTCGCGGGTGGGGATGTAGACCTCGTCCTGGTGCCACGCCTGGCCGGGCTTGCCGCTGGCCTTGATAAAGAGCATCGACTGCATGCATTTGACGTTTGGCCCTATGACCGCCGTCAGGGCATCCACCAGCGCGGGATGGCTCAGAGACTGCGTCATAAGCGGGCTGATTTTGTGGGGGAAGTGGATGCACAGATACTGGCGGAGCACGTCCTCATCCGATTCGTTCGGCTCATGGCTCAGCGCGCCGCCCACTTCGCCAAGCTCGCCCCGGCACACCGCCGTCGCCTCAGCGCAGTGCGCCGCCACTTCCTCGGGCGAGAGGGCATTCTCGACCACCAGGAAGCCGTTGTCGCGGAATAACTCTTGATCGGCGGCCGAGACGGGGCTCGAGGTCCAGCCGGAGGGGCGGTCGCCCGACCAGCTCTCAAATGGCGCCATTTCTCCGGCTTCGGCGCGGGCATTGCGGCTGGCGATCATCGCGGCAAGTGTAGTGCCTGCTCGGGCAGTTCGAACCATTCGATGGCCGTTTGGGTCGTTGCGGCCTCCACTTCGCTCAGGCTGATGCCTCGGGCGTCGGCCAGGGCTTGGGCAATCAGAGGCAGCCATGCGGGCTGGTTAAGCTTTCCTCGGTAGGGCACGGGGGGCATCCAGGGAGCGTCGGTCTCCAGCACAAGGCGGTCCAGCGGGGCCTCCTTGAGCACAGACCGAAGGCCATCGCTCTTGGGATAGCTCACCGGCCCATCTACGCCAAGGATTCCCCCCAGCGCCAGGCACCGCGCGCACTCCTCCGCGCTCCCGGCAAAGCAGTGAAAGAGATAGGGAATCACCGCTCGGCTCTCCAGCACGTCGAGCAGGTCGTCATAGGCTTCGCGGCAGTGAAAAATGACCTTGGCGTCCGCCGATTCGGCCAGGTCGAGCTGGGCTCGCAGGCAGCGCATCTGGGCTTCGGGGGAAGCGTGGTCGCGGTAGTAGTCCAGCCCAATCTCGCCCAGCGCCAGCGCCTTAGGGTGGGCGAGCATCTCCTCCAGGGGGGCCAGCTCCTTATCACTGAAATCGTCGGCGTGGTTGGGGTGCCAGCCCACCGCCGCAAAGACGGAGGGGTGCTGCTCGGCGATTTCCAGCGCGCGGCGGCTTGATTCGGTGTCGATGCCCACCACCATCATCGCGGCGACC
>JBGSIR010000332.1:0-2547 GCA_041742415.1 Fimbriimonadaceae bacterium
GGGGCGCACTTCGTGCAGGCTGATGGCCCGATCGGCCAGGCTCGGGGGAAATTTGGGCACGCGCAGGTTCAGGCCGATGCCCAGTACGGGCACGCCATCGCGCAGCTCCAGCAGCACCCCGCCCACTTTTCGCCGCTTCAGCACCAGATCGTTCGGCCATTGGATCTGCAGATGAAACGCCCCTGCCACAGCGACGGCCGCGCCCATGCCGATGAGCCAGGGCATCGGGTGGCCAGCCTCATCGGGCAGGACAAGAGATATCGAAAGCGATTCGCCGGGCCCGCTGTGCCACACCCGCCCGAGGCGCCCACGTCCGTGGGTTTGGTGGAGCGTCATCACGGCCTCACGGCGGCCCAACAGGTGCAGGCGCAGAGCCTCGTCTTGAGTGCTGGGCAGGCTGCGGTGGCACTGAATCGTCATTCGATCTCCATGTGAAGCGAAAGGGCAGGCGCGGAGTGGGTGAGGGCGCCGACCGAGATGACATCCACCCCGGATTCGGCGGCCGCCCGCACGGTCTGCAGGCTGATTCCGCCGCTGGCCTCAAGAATCGCTCCGGGCAGGGCTTTGCGGCACTCGGCCATGGCCGCCTGGCTCATGTTGTCAAGCAAAATCACGTCGGCCCCGGCCTGGTGCGCCTCCATGGCCTGGGCGAGGGATTCGGTTTCGACTTCGATGCGCATCATGTGGCTGATGGCGGCGCGGGCGCGGGCGACGGCTTCGGTGATGGACCCGGCCAGCGCAATGTGGTTGTCCTTGATCATCACCGCGTCATAGAGGCCCATGCGGTGGCTGTGCCCTCCGCCGCAGCGGACGGCGTACTTTTGAAGCGCGCGCATCCCCGGCACGGTCTTGCGAGTGTCCACAATGCGAGCGTTGGTTCCGGCCACGGCATCCACATAGCGCCGGGTGAGGCTGGCGCATCCGCTCAGCAACATCAAATAGTTCAGCGCGGTGCGTTCGCGGCTCATGGCCCAATCGGCGGGGCATTCGCCCTGCAGGAGCCGGGTTCCCGGGCCGACGGCTTGGCCGTCTTCGGCCAGCACTTCGGCGCCCTCGCTCATGATCCAAGCGGCGATGCCGATTCCGCAGGCCACGCCCTCGGCCTGGGCTTCGATCATCCAGCGAGCGGAGCCTCCCTGGGGCAGGGCAAAAGCGCTGACATCCCCCGATCCGAGGTCTTCGCGCAGGGCCGCCCGCGCATGATCCTGCCAGCCTTCGGGGGCGGGTCCGCTCCAGCCTGTCATTCCGCTTCGATGATATCCAACCGGGCGCGCGCAGAGATTTCTTGGATGAGAGTGAAGTAGGCCACTTCCACCCCATTGCGCAGCCAGCCGACCGGAGCCTTCACGGGTCCGGCCACCAAATGGGCCACCGGATCGATGGCCAAATCGCCCGAGCGGGTGATCAGGCGAAATCGGTCCTTCTTCTCGCGCCGGATCTCGCGGATGTCCCGATATTCGATCCGCCGCGACTGGGTGAGGCCGGGGATGCTGAAGCCCTCTTCATCCAGCAGGTACTCCAGCTCGACGGCCTTGCGGTAGGCGTATTCCCCCATGGCCGTGCGGCCAAAGCCAGCGGCGGCGGTGGCCGCCTGCCTCAGGCTGTCGCGCAGCCGGCCGTCGCTGGGCTTTGAGCGGGCTTTCTGCTCCGACTGAAGATCGGGGCTGAGCCACTGCACCAAGTCGGGCGGGGCATAGTGAATGGGCGCGGAGGGCACAGCTCTATTATTAAGCCTGATCGGCTGCGGTTGCGCGGATGGCGCTCTCCAGCTTCTCGCGCAGGAATCCGGCGCGGCGTCGAGCGGCCTCTTCGGCATCCAAAGCTCCGCTCACTTCCATCACGGCGGTCCAGGAGTCGGCCTCCATCGCGCCGGGGCCGCCGCGGGCTTCCGAGGCCATCCACCGCTGCCAGGCCAGCACCCTCAGGGCGTCGGCTAGCGAAATCTCTGGCGAGCCGATCACGGCCCGGACCCCGGCCTCGGCCCTCCGCCGGGCCTCCGTCATGTCGGCCAGCTCCCTCGCCTCCCGCTCTTTGTGCAGCAGATATTGGCAGGCTCCGGAAAGCCGGGGGTCGCCTGAGCCGGTGAGGCTGATTTGATAAAACGCGCCCACCGCGTTGCTGGATTCTCCATAGAGCCCCCGCGCCGTGAGCCCTTCGGAGCCGAGCGCCGCCAAAACGCCGCGCAGCTCTCCCCGATGAGCCAGGCCAATGAGGTGGACGAGCACGCTGAAGCGTCGGCCCTCGCCAGCGTTGGCGGGGCTGGCGGTGAGCCATCCGCGCCGGGGGTGATGGACAAAATCGAGGCCCTCGGCCAAGCGTCTTTCGACGGCTTCACCCGCCCGAACCGCGCCTTCGATGTCGAGGCCGGGGCGAATGCACTGGATGCGGATGTGGTCTTCCTCGTTCACCATCACCGAAACCTCGCGCCGCTCATCCAGCAGCACGGTGCGGTTCTGCTCCAGCCAGGCGAAGTCGGGCGAGATGAGCCGGGCGCCCAGTAGGTAGTCGCGCTCGGCGCGGGAAAGGCGGCGCTTGGCGGCCAAAAAT
>JBGSIR010000333.1:0-4547 GCA_041742415.1 Fimbriimonadaceae bacterium
GGCGCGGGGCGCCGGTGCGCTCGAAGCGGGCATAACTGGCGATGGAGATGAGGCAGAAGACGGCCATCACCGAAGCCGTGCGCCCCGGCAGCCAATCCACCACCTGCAGCCGGACTGAGTTCATGGGGCCGAACTCTGCGCTCAGCCAATATGACGCCACAAACGCCGCCAGTATCAGCCACGGCGAGCCTCGCCGACGCAGCCCGACCAGCGCCGCAAAGGCCGCCGCCAAAAATATCCAGCCTAACCCCATCGCGGGCGCCACGTGCCAAAGGCCAAAGAGCCCCGAAGCCGCCGCCGCCATCCAGGGCTTGGAAGTGAGCTCGCGCACCACCCAAAAGAGGAGCAGAATGCAGGCCGCCGCCAGCGCCGCGTTGGTCAGGCCATATCCCCAGGCCTGCTCGCCATAGAGGGCGTTGTCGATCTGGAAGACGGCGGTCGAGATGGGGCGGTAGAAGTGGTTGCCCAGGGGCCAGTCGCCGGTGAACCAGCGCCAGGGGTTGGGCTCCTCGCGGATGACGCTGAGCAGCACGCGGGTGTCGGTGTCGGCCAGGAGAGCCGGGTTTCTTGGGAAGGAAAGGAGGGTGAGAACCGCCATCAGGGCCGGAGCCAAGAGCCAAGGCAGCCACCGCTTCACCCCTCCATTTTCCCGCCAAGGCCTATTTTCCCCTGGGCCGGGTGATCTTTTGCCCAGCAGATGCAGTAGTGCACGGCAGGACAGAACGCAATGAATCTTCTCAAGGATCTCGCTGAGGCATTGGCCGCATTTGCCGCCATGCTTCTGCCCGGCGGCCCGGCTCCCGAGCCCCCGCTCCCGGCCGCCCCGGCGATGATGATCTTTGAAGAGGCGGCCTCTCCTTTTGAGCCCGGCGAGCCGGGACAGCAGCGAGTGATCATCATCCCGCTGGCGCCAGAAGTCGAGATTCAGTCCATCCTCGGCGACCGCCAAGATCGCCCGCACATGAAGGCTCGAAGAGCTGTGCGGGACTCGCCTGAATAGTCGACGCGGCCGGGGCATGGCGCCGTAAGGCGCCCTGGCTCCAGCAAGTTCGCTTTCCTTTGAAGCCACAATTTGAATCAGGCGAAACCTGCCCGGGCCTTGGCGCAGCTGGGCTAGAATGGAGGAGCGAGGCCGAAATGGGTGGAGAGCTGGAAACCTGGGTCATCGGATCGGATGAAGCACTGCAGTGCATCGAACGCCTCGCGCCCGATCCAATCACCCAGGCCACCCCGCCCGCTGTCCGAGGCGCTAGAAGTATCCTGAAGGCGTCATGCCCCAAGTGAGCGTTCTTGGCGGAACCTTTAGCCAATGCGCGAGAAACGGTATTCCTTCGGAGAGATCTTCAGAAAGTGGCACTTTCATGTTTGCTAATTTTTGAAACTGGCCATTGTCAAGCTTCCATCTAGAGATAACATGACCAAGAAGGTTTGATGATGGGTGACCATGAATGCCGTCCCATTCTTGATCTGCTACAACTAGGATGCTCTTGTCTGCAAGCCAGGCGACCTCATCATAGTTCCTGACGGTTAGCAACTTTGTAAAGCCTTTGTCGCTAACGTTTAAGACCACTAGCTCTGTCCAGATGGTCCGCCAGTCTTCGCTGCGGGTTGGTGATAGCAAAGTCCAACCATGTGTCGTTGCCACTAACCTCGGCACGATTCCTTCTGTTCGCTCATCTATTGGCTGATTTAGCTCAGGCATAAAAGTTGGACCTGTCGTTCCAACACCAGGTGCTGATATGCTCATTCCATGCTGCTTATAGGCAAATTCTCCAGCAACTGATCCATCGGGCCTTCTGAGAAGCAGACGAGATGCGCCCCACTTGTAATACTCGTCAATTCGAGGATGACCTCGGTAGTCCACTTCGGCAGACAATACATATGCCTGGCTTTCAATGACCAGTTCTCGTCTCCAGACCTCAGCGTAGGTCGGCTGAGATGTTGCCGCGAGCAAAAAAGGGGCTATCATTCCGATGCCTGCATTTCGGTTTTCCAGTCGGCTAAGTCATCCTCGTAGACCGGCTGGCCAACCTTCATCAGAACGTATGGTTTATGTGGTTCCCTTGTAGTGTATCTTAGCTGAATCCTGGTTGTTGGGTTCGCGTCGCCTGAAGGTAGCCAGGTCCAACCCTCGTAAACACCAGGGGCCTCACCGCCATATGCCGCCTTATACTCCCCTTCGATAGTTCGGCCAAGCGAGTTGATTCGTGCACTCCAGCTGGGCGGTCCGAAAAGGGAGTTGAGCTTGTTGCGCCATGCTTTGTGCAACTCCAAAGCATAACCAGACTCATTTCCGCCAGCTTCTAGGACATAATCTTTAAGGATTCTGTCTTCATTCGAAATTGCGAATCTTCTTACGCCATTGGCTGAAGCTGAGAATATCAGTGCTTTGGCCACTGAATAGTCTTCAAGCTGAACACGATCTCCATCGATTCGATGAATTTTTGATCCGAATCGCAGTCCCTTGTCACCGGGAATAATCGTCGTCAGCTCATGGACGTTGATGCGGAGAGAACTGGCTCTAAATTGAGGGCGTAAGTTCTGCCTCTCATTGACATGCTCAGGAATGGCTTGTAACTCAAGCGCAGTCATTGCTACTCCTTGCCACAGCATAGGCATTGAGTGTACCAGGTTATGGCTTCCCTATGCTGAGGCATTTATGAACGGGGTGGCCTGGGTAAGCGCAATGGACATGGCTCCCCGGGGGATCGCCAGCGCCAACGAGACTGAGCCTCAATCCACCCGAGGCGCGCGCCAATTGCGGTAGCGGAGCAGGGTCCAGAACGCCTCGGGGGCGTCGGTCCAGCGGATTTTTTTGCCGGCGGAGATGGTGCGGGGGGTGTAGGCGATGGGCTCTTCGTGGATGTGCTCGCCCATGCGAATGGCCTTGGCGGTCACTTCGGGGCAGAACTCAAATCGTTCGCACTCCAGGTCCATGTCCTCCAGCAGCTCGCGCCGAAAGGCTTTGTAGCAGGTGGCCTCGTCGGTGATTTTGCGGCCATAGAGCAGGCCCACCGCCCAGCGCAGCATCAGGTTCACGATTTTGTTGGGCAGGGCCATGCCCTTCACCAGGCCCTTCGTAAACCGGGAGCCATAAACCACCCCATAGAGCCCTTCCAGAATCGGCTTGACGAGGCGGGGAATGTCCTCGGGCTGGTATTCCAGGTCGGCATCCTGGATGATGACGGCGCGTCCCTGGGCGTGGGCGAGGCCGCTGCGGATGGCCCGGCCTTTGCCGCGCGGGCTGGCGTGGGTCACCACCGAAATCCGGTCCAAAAAGGGCGCCAGCCTCTCCGCGGTTTCGTCGGAGCTGCCGTCGTTGATGACAATGACCTGCACCGGCAGAGGCAGCGCCAGGAGGCGCTCGACGACTTCGGCGATCGTGTCCTCCTCGTTGAGCGCGGGCACCAGCACCGTCACTTCCGGATCGTTTGCCATCTGCCCCCTCACTCTACACGCCGGTCAAGCGGCGGCGCCGCACAAGGGACTAGAATCTGCGGCAAGATGGCGGCCTTCGATCGAATCCTGCGTGGCGGAACCCTGGTGAGCTCCCAAGGCATGGCCGTGGGCGACATTGGCATTCGGGACGGGCGCATCGCCGCCCTCGGCCAAGTGGAGGGCGCCGCGCCCGAGGAGGTGAGCATTCAGGGGCTTGCCGTCTTTTCGGGCATCATCGACACCCAAGTCCACTTCCGCGAACCGGGACTTGAGCACAAGGAGGACATCGAGAGCGGCTCCCGGGCGGCGATTTTGGGCGGCGTGACGGGGTTTTTGGAGATGCCCAACACGAATCCGGCCACCACCACCCCGGAGGCCCACGCCGACAAGCTCCGCCGGTCCGAGGGGCGGGCGTGGGCCAATTTCGGCTTCTTCATGGGCGCCTCGCCCGAGACCGCCGAGCGTCTTTCGGAATGGGAAAAGCTGCCGGGCTGCCCGGGAGTCAAGATCTTCATGGGCAGCAGCACCGGCTCGCTCTTGGTGGAAGAGGACGACAACGTGCGCCGCGTGCTGCGGCATGGCCGCCGCCCTTGCCCGGTGCACAGCGAAGATGAAGCGCGGCTGCGCCAACGCAAATCGCTCATCAGCGCCGAGCCGCATGCCCGCGAGCATCCCTATCTGCGCGATGCCGAAGCAGCCTGGCTCTGCACCGAACGCCTGCTGGCCCTCTGCGAGGAGACCGGTCGCCCCGTGCACGTGCTCCACATTTCCACCCACGAAGAGCTGCCGATGCTTTGGGAAGCCAAGCGGCGCGGCCTGCCGGTGACCTGCGAAGTGACGCCTCAGCACCTGACGCTGAACCAGGAGGACTACGAGCGCATCGGAACCCTGGCCCAAATGAACCCACCCGTGCGCGGTGAAGAGACCCGCAAGGCTTTGTGGCGGGCGGTGAAGGACGGGCTCTTCGACGTGATGGGCAGCGACCACGCCCCGCACACCTTGGAGGAAAAGTCGAAGCCCTATCCGGCCAGCCCCAGCGGCATGCCGGGCGTGCAGACGATGCTGCCGCTGATGCTGGATTGGTGCGCGCGGGGCGAGCTGGGCCTGCC
>JBGSIR010000334.1:0-8874 GCA_041742415.1 Fimbriimonadaceae bacterium
ATGGGGCACACCGCCGCCACCTATGCCGAAGCTCGCGCTGGGATCGACGCCGGGGTGTGGAGCGCCACGCACACCTTCAATGCGATGCGCGGCCTCCACCACCGCGAGCCGGGCGCATTGGGAGCTGTGCTGTCTGATTACTCGCTTGTTCCCGAGCTGATCTATGACAGGGTGCATGTCAGCCCCGCCGCCGCCGGCGTCCTGATGAATGCGACTCCGAAAGACGCTTGGAAAGATTCCAACCCCGGGCCATTTCCCTTTCGGTCGGTGGTCATCGTGAGCGACTGCACCCAGGCCGCTGGGATGCCGCCTGGCCATGAATTTGAAATGTGGGGCATCAAGGTCGTCACGGCCGAGGGAGAAGTCAGGCTAAGAGAAAACGGCGCCTTGGCGGGCAGCGCAGCCACCCTTCGCGAAGGATTTGAGCGGCTGGCCGAAGATTTTTGGCTTGATCTCGCCATCCGCGGATGCTGCCTGATGCCTCGCATGGGCCTCTTGGAAAATCAGCCCGTGCGGACTTGGCTGGAGTATGACCACCGGAACCAGACCCTCACCGTCCACCGGGTCGGACTCGGGTAACTTCTGACCTCGGCCATTGGCCAAACCACGTCATGAGGCTCGACAAGATTCGGCGCACTCTGTTTGGGGACCCCATTCACTCCAAGCATGCTCAGCACCAGCGCCTCGGCATTGGCGTGGCTTTGGCGGTCTTCGCCTCCGACGCCCTCAGCTCGACGGCCTATGCCAGCGAAGAAATCCTGCTGAAGCTGGAGCGCGGCGGGCCCGAGATGATGCGCTGGCTGCCCATCCTGGCGGTCACGCTCATTGGCCTGCTTTGGACAGTCATCTTCAGCTATCGCCAGACCATCATGGCGTACCCCAAGGGCGGAGGCAGCTACCGCGTCTCCAGCGAGAACCTCGGGCAGTTTTTTGGCCTGGTGGCGGCGGCGGCGCTGCTCATTGGCTACGTGCTTACGGTGGCGGTGTCTGTCTCGGCGGGCGCCAGCGCAATCAGATCGATGTATCCACCGGCCGGAAACTACGCTGCCCTCATCGCCAGCGGAGCCGTGCTCATCATCACATTTTTGAACCTGCGCGGAGCCAAAGAGAGCGGGGCTGTCTTTGCGCCGCCCACCTATAGCTTTGTGGCGCTGGTCGCGCTGGTTGGCATCGTTGGCTTAGGTTCTGTGTTGACAGGCCAAGCAGAAGTGCCGCCGCTCGGAAGCTGGGCGCCGTCGCCGGGCTATGAGAACCTTGATGGGCTCGGCTTTGTGGTCTTTATCTTTGCGGCCTTTGCCGCTGGCTGCACTGCGCTGACGGGAACCGAGGCCATCGCCGACGGCACGCTGGCCTTTAAGGCCCCTGAAGCCAGAAACGCCTCGCGCACTCTCATCCTCATGGGTGTGGTGCTCACCGTGCTCTTCCTGCTGGTGAGCTTCACCGCGTGGCAGTTCAACATCAAGCCAATGGAATATGGGCCAGGCTATAAGACAGTTCTGGCGCAGGTGGCGGCGGCTGTCTTTGGCGATGGCAGCATTCTCTTTTATCTGACCCAGGTGGCCACGGCCCTGATCTTGATGCTGGCGGCCAACACGGCCTACGCCGACTTTCCCCGGCTTTCGATGTTTGTGGCTCAGGATGGCTATATGCCCCGCCAGCTCACTTCGGTGGGCGACCGCCTGGTGTTTCAGAACGGCATCATCACTCTGGCCGCACTCTCCATTGCGCTCATCGTGGGCTTCAATGCCGACGTTCACCAGCTCATCCCGATGTATGCCGTCAGCGTCTTCCTCTCGTTCACGCTGAGCCAGTCGGGCATGGTGGCTTGGTGGAACCGTCAGGGCAAGCGAAGCTGGAAGCAGGGCGTGAGCCTCTTTGGCGCCATTGTCTGCGGCGTGGTGACGCTGGTTCTCTTCTTCACCCGATTCACCGAAGGCGCCTGGATCACCATTGCGGCGCTGTTCGTCACCATGTTCATCTTCTATCAGGTGAAGGCGCACTACAACCAGCTCGACGCCCAGCTTTCGGTGGACTTCACCCAAGGCGTGGAGCCGACCAAGACAACAACTCTCCTGCTGGTGCCTCGCCTGCACCAAGGCATTCTGCAGGCGGTGAGCTATGCGAACAGCGTTGGCCGAGACGTGCGCGCCGTGCACGTCACCCTCTCGCCAGATGGGGCCGAAAAGGTCAAGGAGCAGTGGAGCCAGCTCAGCGTGGACATCCCGCTGGTCATTCTGGAATCGCCTTACCGCTCGCTGGTGGAGCCCATCATCGACTATGTGCGCCAAAGCAAGGCCGAAGCCAAAGACGTGAGGCATACGATCACCGTGATCGTGCCGCAGGCTGTGCCACGGCTGTGGATTCAACAGCTCCTGCACAACAACCTGGCCGAGCAGCTCAAGCAGGCCTTGGGCGAAGAAGAAGACGTGATCATCACCAACGTGCGGTACCAGCTCAAATGATCGTTGAAAGCTACGAAGACGTCATCATCCTTTCCGGGGCGCTGCGCCGCAACTTTTGGAAGACGATTCACACGGCGATTTCGCTCACGCTGCAGCGCCATCCGGAGGGCGTGATTGTCGACTGCTCGGGCATCACCGAGGCGACGCCCGAAGGCGCCGAGACCTTTCACGATGCGATCGACTTCGTCTCGGAGCACGACCGCGCGCGCATCATCTTTGCCGCCGCCCGGCCCGAGGTGATGCAGGTGCTCACCAATGTCCCTGAGCTGCGGAGCCAGCTTGCGATGGCCAAATCGGTGGACGACGCCCGGGCCTCGCTCCAGCTTTTTCAGGCCGGAGAGGAGCCGAAGAAGAAGAAGAAGTCGGCGGCCAAGTCCTTCGACCGCGTGATCATGGCCGTGCTTCAGGGCGCGCCGACCGACGCCCAGGTCATTGAATTGGCCTCGGAGTTTGTGAGCACGATTCCGGCAAAGGTTGTGTTTTTGCTGCCGGTGGTGATGCCGCGCGACTTGGCGCTCTCGGCCCCGATGCCGGAGCTGGAGGCGTCGCTCAAGGCCTCCTCAAAATTGGCCGAAACCCGCATCGCCCCCATCTCGCCCGTGGTCGAAGTTCGGCTGGAGCGCACGCGAGACTTGGCGGCATTGACGGCGGAAGTCTCGCAGCAGCTCTCAGTGGCCTACACGATCATCGGCCTGAACCCGGCCGCAACCGGGCAGGAAGAGGTCCGGCAGCTCTTGGCCGCGGTTAAGCTTCCGCTTATTTTTGTGCGCGGAACAAAAGCGGAAGACTGATTCAACTTTTTGGCACGCAAATTGCAAGTGTGAGTTCAAGTTCCCTCTTTGCGGGGGGAGCGGAGAGATGCGCACTATGCGAAACAACATGAAAACAGCCGTTGCCGTGGCTGCGATGGGAGTTCTGGCGAGCTCTGCTTCCGCTTTTGGCAACGAGTTCCGGTACGAATTTTCGGGCACCGGACCGGGAATCAGCGGCGACGTCAAGGGCGCCAACGCCATTTTTGCTCCGGGATCTGAGACCCTGGAGTTCAACGCCATCGTGAAGAAGGGCAAGACCGACGGCTTCCAGGTCGTCTTCAGCCCGGGCCCGAACCCCAAGGGCTTCAGCGGCGAGCTTGCTGCCCTGTATTTCGACGCTTCCAGCGCCGGAACCCCCAAGATCACGGCTTACGCCTACAATGGCCTGAACCCGGACAACTCCTGGCAGGACGGCGATGAAAAGTCTGGAATCCAGTCCCCGGACAAGATCATCAGCTCCATCAAGAACCCCGGCTTCGTCCAGTCCACCGTCAAGAAGGACAACGGCGACGGCACCATGACCCTGGGCTTCAAGATCGACGCCTCGGCCATCCAGAACCACTCCCCCAAGTACCCTGGCGCCACCCCCTGGACCGGCGTTGAGTTTGGCGACAAGATCGGCCTCTGGTTCAAGTCGTTCGACGTCAGCAGCATCAGCTACGACAGCAAGGGCTTCATCTCCTCGCTGCACCGCAGCCACACCGGCTACTATGACTTCGCTGGCGAGAACACCAATGCGGTGCCCGAGCCTGCGACCATGACGGCTCTCGCCCTCGGCGGACTCGCTCTGCTTCGGCGCAAGAAGAAGGCCTAAGGCCAGCTTCAGCACGAGATCCTTCGCCGCCCTGCTTGATTCGAGCAGGGCGGTTTTTCTATGCTGGGGCATGACTCACGAGGAGCTGGACGCCCTTTGGGATTTTTCTGACCCAGCCGGTTCCGAGGCGCGGTTTTCTGCCCTTGCGGAAGGGCCCCTCGGCCCGACCGCCAAAACTCAGGCCGCGCGGGCGCTGGGTCTGCAGGGCAAGTTCGAAGAGTGTGGGCGGCTGCTGGCAGAGGCTCGGGCTGAGTGCAATGACGCGACCGCCGAGTGCCGTTGGCAGCTTGAGGCCGGCCGGCGGCTGAACTCAATGCGCCGTCCGGCAGAGGCGGCTCCGCACTTTCAGGCTGCTTGGGAGATGGCTGGCGCCGAGATGTTCTATCGGATCGACGCCCTGCATATGCTGGCCATTGCCTCCGACTCGCCCGCAGCGCGGATCGAGTGGGCCGAGCGCGGTCTGGAAGCCGCTCGGTCGGCCACTGACCGCCGGGCGCAGGCTTGGCAGGGCTCGCTCTGGAACAACCTGGGCTGGGAGCTCTTCGACCTCGGGCGGCTAGAGGAGGCGAAAGCGGCGTTTGACGCCCAGATCGAAGCCCGCATCTCCTTCGGACAGGGCGACCGCCTTTTGCCCGCGCGGTGGGCGCTGGCCCGCTGCCTGCGGCAAATGGGCCGAAGTGAAGAGGCCCTGGCCATCCAGCAGGAGCTCGCTGTGCAGGATCCGACCGACGCCTATGTCGCCGGGGAGCTGGCGATTCTATTGGTTGACGCCCGAAGCCAGGAATCCGCCGTCGACGGGGAGGCAGGAGCCGGTGATGAATGAGGCCGCGTCGCTGGCAAAGAACACCGCCGCTCCCGCCACTTCCTCGGCCAGGCCAAACCGTCCAAGCGGGGTGCGCATGCGCAGCTCATGGCCTCGGGGCGTGCCTTCCAAAAGCTGGCGGTTGATGTCGGTGACGAAGACGCCGGGCGAAATGGCGTTGACCCGGATGCCCTCCGGCCCCCATTCGCACCCGAGGCTTCGGGTGAGGGCCAGCAGGGCCGATTTGCTCGCCCCATAGGCGGCCACCTCGTGCAGCGCCACGTGGCTGGTGAGAGAGGTGATAAAGATGATGCGCCCGTGGCCGCTGGCGGCAAGAAGCGGGCGAAACGCCTGCGCGCAAAGAAGGGCGCCGTCGGTGTTGGTCGCCATGATGCGCCGCCACTCTTCCAGGCTCACTTCGGCGGTGGGCTTGCGCTGGATGGCGCCCGCCGCATAGAGCAGAATGCCGCAGCCTCCCTCGGCCTCCATCTGTCCGCGCATGGCTTCGATGGAGGCAGGGTCAAGAGCGTCGCAGCAGATGGCCGAGGCCTGGCCGCCTTGGGCCTGTATCTCGGAGGCCGTCTCCTGCAGAGGCTCCGGGCGGCGGCCGGCGACCGTGACATGGGCTCCGGCAGAGGCCAGCCCCAGAGCCATCGCCCGCCCCAGCCCGGTGCCTCCGCCCACAACGAGGGCCCGGCGATAAGAAAGGTCAAAGAGAGGGCTGGCCATTCCCAAAGATTGGCACAGCCAAGCCACAGCGGGCCAAGAGCGGAGTAGGCAGTGAAGAACATGGCAAAAGTCAAGCAGCTTCTGAAGACTCGTCACTCCCTGGCCGCTGATGTGCGCGAGCGCATTGTCGACCGGCTGAACGACCGCCTCTCCACCCTCACCGATCTCCACCTTCAGGCCAAGATGTCGCACTGGAATCTGCGCGGCGCTGGCTTCATCGCCTACCATGAAATGCTCGATGCGCTGGTGGCGGAAGTCCAGGGCTATGCCGATATGGCTGCCGAGCGGATTGTCCAGCTGGGCGGTCTTGCCGAAGGAAACGCCCGCGAAGTGGCGGCCAGCGGGCTCAAGCCGTGGCCTGCCGAGAGCATGCCGTTCGAAGCGCATGTCGAGCATTTGGCCGACCGCTTGGGAGAGACTTCCGGGCGAATGCGCGAGGACATTGGCTGGGCAGCCGGTCTGGGCGATGACGCAACGGCCGATCTTCTCACCGAGGCCGTCCGTGGGCTGGATGTTTGGCTCTGGAAGGTTGAGGCGCACCTCACTCCTTCGGAATAGCCCTCAGCTGCTGCCGGTCGCCCGAATGCGCGTTGATGCTGCGCAAAGCAGCACAGCGGCTCCGGCGGCCGGCCAAAGCATGGCGGATTTGAGCGCCGCATGCCCCAGCCCTCCGAGGACGGCGCCCGAAACCATCCCGGCCCACTGCAGAGCAAACGGCGCAAACCCAAGTTTCGGCCCCCCGAAGAACGCGGCTGTCAGGTGCTGACCCAGTTTCACCAGGACGCCCGTCATATAGGTGAGTCCGACGGTCACCTCGCCGTCGCGCTGGAACACTGCGTTCTCTGCGCCCATCGCCAAAATCAGCAGCGCAGAGCTGATCCATGTCAGGCCAGATGAGTGAAAGATGGCGGCGGTGGTCAGAACGCTGGAGACCAGAACGAGAACGGAAGTCTTGGGTCGATTTCGGCTTAGCCGGGAGATGGTTGACCCCGTGACAACGCCGAGGACAAACAGGCCAAGCACTCCCAAAATCAAGCTTGCCAAGACAAAATCTGCCTGGGCAATTGAGACGCTCAGCCGTGTGGAGTTGCCGCTCATGAACGAGACAAAAAGCCCTCCAGTGGCAAGAAAGCCCGCAGCGTCAACATAGCCAGCGAGGGCAGAAAGGCCAACGGCAAGTGCGATGCGGCGCCGGCCCAAATCTCTCACAACAGCAGTCTATCCGAGGCCAAGCAAAGCCCGTTCTCGGGAACCGTGATTGTCGTCCGGTTCATCGCTGCAAGATCATCTCCTTGATGAGGGCCGCTGTGAAGAGGAAAATCACGCCTCCCAGGCAGCATGTAAACAGCACTTCACAAAGGATGTCTTCGCGGCGCTCTAAAGGGAGCCTCACTTGCCCGCCTTTCCCAAGGGAAGGGCGGGCTTTTTTTCGTTTAGCTTGGGCTGGGCTCGCGGCGGATGCTCCGGGCCATGAAGACCAGCGTCGCAGTGTGCAGGAGCGCAATGATCAGATTGCTGATCACAACGGGGTTCAGCAGAGTCCCAACCGTAAGCGGCGTTGTCACCTTGTAGATGATTTGAACCAGGAGCAGGGCCTTGATGGTATCGCGGCGAGGCCGGACGAGCTGCCAGACCGAGACGCCGAGGATGGCCAGGTAGACGGAGAGGAGAATTCCCCTGGCCGGGGCGGCGGGGCCGTAGGCGGATGACGTCCAGTCTGCATTGAGCATCAAGCCGATGCAGATTGGGGTCAGGACAGCCGCATTAAGAGCCAAAGAAAGGGCCGGTGCATGTCGCATGCATTCCGGAGTACGCAAGAACTGCGGCCGAAATGCGCGGTGGCAAATCGAAAGGCCTGGTGGAGGATAGGGGATTCGAACCCCTGACCCCCTGCATGCAAAGCAGGTGCTCTCCCGCTGAGCTAATCCCCCAGGCGAACATGAAGGTACCTGGGGGCCGCAGTTTGAGTCCAGGCCCTGAGCTTCGGCAGTAGACTGCCCGCCATGGTTCACCTCATCGCGGGCATTGCTCTGGCGCAGTCGCCCGATCTCGATCGGTTCATTTACCCTCTGGCGCCGGCCATCGCAGCGCCAGAGATCACGGTGGACTCATCGGCGGCGCCTGACTTGGCGGAATGGGGCGAAAAGGCAAAGGCGCTGGCCGCAGAGTGGCATCCGCTGGTCTGCCAGCTTCTCTCCACCCAAGACTGGAGCCCGCCCGCGAAGATCAGCCTCATCTTTCGCGCCGAACAGGCGGCGCCGGCCTATGCCACTCGAAATGAGATCTCAATCAGCGCCGACTGGGTGCGCTCGCGGCCCGATGACCTGGGCATGATCGTCCACGAGCTCACCCATATTATCCAGGCCTACCCGCGCAATGAGCACAACACCGGCTGGCTGGTGGAGGGGATTGCCGACTATATTCGCTGGTGGCGCTATGAGCCCGAGGCTCCCCGCAGCCGCATTGATTTCAGCCGCGCGAACTACACCGACGCCTATCGCACCACCGCCAACTGGCTGGCCTGGGCCGCCAAGAAGCACACCCTGCGCCTAGTCCCTGCCCTCGATCTTAAGCTCCGCCGAGCCGAGGACCCCATGCCGGTGTTCAAAGAGCTGACAGGCAAGACGGCCGATGAGCTCTGGGCCGACTATAAAGCCGAAATGACCCGGCAATAAGCGGCCGAGTCTGCCCCGACGGCAGCTCAGCTGCGAACTATAATCAGCGCCATGTCTCCCCGCCTCGCCTTTGCTCTCCAAGCCGCCTACCTGGCCGGACGGTCGACTCTTTCGCACTTTCGGTCGAACCTGCAGGTGGACCTCAAGGCCGATGAGAGCCCGGTGACCGCGGCGGACCGGCAGGCGGAGCGCATCATTCGAGAGCAGATCGCGCTGGCTTTTCCCGAGGACGGCATATTTGGCGAAGAGGAGGGCCAGACCGGCAACCAGGAGCGGCGCTGGGTGATTGACCCCATCGACGGCACCAAGAGCTTTATCGCGGGAATTCCGCTCTACACCACGCTGTTGAGCTTTGAAGTGGATGGCGAGCCGGAGATTGGTGTGGTCTATGCCCCTGCGCTGGACGAGATGTACTACGCCGAGGCCGGACAGGGCGCCTATTGGGATGGCCGTCCCGCCCGCGTGAGCAGTCATCAGGGCATTGCCCGCTCCATTCTGTGCACCGGCAGCCACAGCGGACTGCACACTCATGGCCTGGCCGAGCCGCTGGCCCGCATCGGCAAGGAGGCGCTTTCGGTGC
>JBGSIR010000335.1:0-1774 GCA_041742415.1 Fimbriimonadaceae bacterium
GGCTTGCCGACGGCGCCGATCTATCCCACGCTTGGCCCGGAGGACGCCATGCACATCGTGCGCGACTCGGGCGCGAAGCTGGTCATCGCCCAGACCGATGAGCTGGGGGCGAAAATCAGCGAAGTGCCCGTGGCTTCGATGCGCCGCGACCAGACACTGCCCTATTTCGGCGCTCCCGGCCAAGGCGAAGATCCCATGACCGAGGAGCAGATCCGCGCCCGGCTGGCCGAAGTTTCGCGCGGCGACCTCGCCACCATCATCTACACCAGCGGCACCACGGGCCAGGCCAAGGGCGCGATGCTGGACCACAACTCCTTCCTCTGGCTCGTCGACCAAGTCCGCCATACGGTGGACATCACCGAGCGCGACGTGCTTCTGAGCTTCCTGCCTCTCGCCCACATTTTCGAGCGGTTTTGCGGCCAGGTGCTCACGGCCAGCCGGGGCTCCTGCGTGGCGTTTTCGGCCAGCCTGGCCAGCCTCAGCAGCGACATGGTGACGGTGCAGCCCACCATCATGATCGCCGTGCCGCGCTTCCTGGAGTCGGTGCAGAACAAGATCGTGGCCGGCGTCAAGAAGCAGAAGCCGCTGAGCCAGAAGCTCTTTGCCATGACCATGGAGGCCGCCGCCGCCAAGCGCGAAGGCAAATTCGCTCCGCTGGCGCCCGTGCTGGACAAGGTGATTGGCTCAAAAATCCGGGCCAAGACGGGCGGAAAGCTGCGCTTTTTCGTCTCCGGCGGCGCCGCGCTGCCCCCGCACGTCAATGCCTTCTATAGCGCGCTCGGCATCAAGGTGCTGCAGGGCTATGGCCTGACGGAAACTTGCGCCGCCACTTGCCTCAACAGCGAACGGGACCCCCGGCTGGAGACCGTGGGCCAGGCCATCAACGGCCTGGAGCTGAAGATCGCGGCCGACGGCGAAATCCTCGTGCGTGGGCCTTCGGTGATGATGGGCTACCACAACCTGCCCAATGAGACGGCGGCGGTGATCGACGCGGAAGGCTGGTTTGCCACCGGCGACATTGGCGTTTTGGAAGACGGCCACCTGCGCATTACCGACCGCAAAAAGGACCTCATCATTCTGGGCAACGGCAAGAACATCGCTCCGCAGAAGATCGAGGGCCTGCTGCGCGAATCGCCGATGATCAACGAAGCGGTGCTGTTTGGCGAAGGCGAGCCGGGGCTCTCGGCGCTCATCGTGCCGGAGTTCGACGCCCTGCGCGCCTGGCTCAAGGAGTCGGACCCTCAGGCGCCCACCTCCACCGAAGAGCTGGCCGCCCACCCCCGAGTGGCGACGCGCATCAAGGAGGAGGTCGCGGCAGTGAACGCCAAGCTGGCCGACTTTGAACGCGTGAAGCAGCACCGCCTGGCGCCCCATCCGTTTTCGATCGACGGCGGCGAGCTGACGCCCTCGATGAAGGTGAAGCGGCCCGTGGTGCGAAAGATGTACGCCGAGCTGATCGAGCCGATGCTCGGCAAGAGCGGATAGGGCCTGAGCTCAGCATTGTCCTAGACCAGGATCAACCGCCCGCCCAAGCCTGGGCGGGCTCCGCGAAGCGGTGGGCGGGTTGGCTCCGGCTCCTCGCCTTTGGGGAAGGATGGCTTCCGGCCAAATGGGAGGCGGCGGTCAACCCTCTCAGGCCCTCCGGGCCCGCTCTCCCAGGCTTGGGAGAGCGGTTGAATCTGACTGGCTAGCCTTCGGAAGCCGCTTTGGCGGCGCCGGCGGTCCAGGCGAGGCCGCCGTAGACCCATCCGGTCCAGGCCTGCACCAGGTCGGC
>JBGSIR010000336.1:0-1667 GCA_041742415.1 Fimbriimonadaceae bacterium
CCACCTCCTTCGGGCGGTGCTGGCCATGCGGCGCAGCGCCCCATGGGCTCCCTGCTCGTTGAGAGCGCCAGGAAAACCGCGCGCAGCAGGGATGAGTAAGGCGTCGATTTCCGGGCGGTCCGCGGCCCAGCTCAGGGCTTCGGCCACGGCGTCCCAATAGCCGTCATCCAGCGGGTCCATCGTCTCCTGAACCCGTGACAGCCGAAACTCCGCGAGGCTCACGGCCTGCTCCACGATCTCCCGCAGCCGCACCGGACCCTTTTCCTTCAGCACCGAATCGGGGTCCTCGCCGGGCTGCGGGCGGGCAATGCGCACTGCGCTGCCGGTGGGCAGGAGAATTTCGGCGGCCTTTTCGGCGGCCTTCTGGCCGGCTTCGTCGCGGTCGTAGAGGATAACCACCCGGCGGGAGGCCCACTTAGCCAGCTGCTCGGCGTGCTCGGCGGTGAGCGAAGTGCCCAGCGACGCAACTGCCTGGGGCAGCCCGGCTCGGTGGCAGGCAATGACATCCAAATAGCCCTCCACGAGAATGCCCATGCCGCTTTCGGACATCGCATGCTTGGCCGCATGGAGTCCGTAGAGCACCCGGCTTTTGCGATAGAGCGGGGTGTCGCTGGAGTTGATGTACTTCGGCTGACCTTCGCCGATGATGCGTCCGCCGAAGGCGATGGGCCGGCCTTGGTGGTCCATGATGGGGAAGATCAGGCGCGAGCGAAAGCGGTCGTACCATCCGCCCCGGTCGTCTCGGCGCACCAGAAACAGCTCTTCGCACCGGTCCATATCCACGCCTTTGCGGCGGAGCTTTTCGGCGAGACCGCCTTGGGCAGGGCTGAAGCCAAGCTTCCACGCCTCTCGGTCTTCTTGCGAGATGCCTCGGGCCTCGCAGTAGGCGACGGCTTCGGGGCTGGCCAGAAGGGCCTTTTGAAAGTGGCTCATGGCGGCGGCCATGAGGGCGCGGTCGCTTTGTTCCTGACTGGCGCGACGGGGGTCGCGGGCTTCCAGCGTGATGCCGGCCCGCTTGGCGAGGATTTCCAGCGCCTCGCGGAAGTCCACGCGCTGGGTCTCCATCACCCAGTTGAAGGCGTCGCCGGTGGCCCCGCACGACCAGCACCGATACCGCCCGCGCTCTTCGCTGACGGTCATGCTGGGATTTCGGTCTTCGTGAAAAGGGCAAAGGCCGGACCAATTGCGTCCGGCCTTTTTGAGCGGCACGGTCTGGGTGACCAGGTCAACCAGACTGACGGCTGCTCGGACGCGTTCGACGTCGTCGGACACGCCCTGCTCAGCTCTTAGGTTTTGCCGGCGGCGACGACCACGCCAGTGACACAGTGCTTGCCGTCAGCCGTGAGCTTCGACATGCGGAAGGCCACGCGGTCGAAGACGAGGTATCGAACGACAACGCTGTTGCCGGAGATCTCATAGCCATCCGGAGCGCCGTAGGTCTTGATGATGCGGTCGAAGTAGGCGCCGAAGCCGATTCCTCGGCGGGTTCGGACTTTGCTGTCCTTCATGCCAATGGCTTCGATCTGCACGACGCGGTTGAACTTGTCGAGAATGAAGCCGTATCGGCTGCCGCCTCGGTTGTAGACCCATCGGGTGTAGACGGTGCGAGCCGCGGCTCCGCCGCCGGCAGGAGCGCCTGCTCCACCGCCGCCAGGTGCGCCAAAGCC
>JBGSIR010000337.1:0-6522 GCA_041742415.1 Fimbriimonadaceae bacterium
CGAGCTGCCGAGGCTCACCGAGACGACGCGCTTCAAAAGACGGCGATGCCTTCGATTTCCACGTCGACGCCTTTGGGCAGGCCAGCCGCCGCCACCGTCGCGCGGGCGGGCGGGTCGCCTTCAAAGAACTCGCCATAGATGATGTTGATGGCCGTGAAGTGCTCCATCGAGCTGAGGAAGATGGTGGTCTTCACCAGGTGGTCGGGGGTCAGGTCCACCGCCTCCAGCACGGCGCGCAGGTTGGAGAGGCATTGGCGCATCTGGTCCTCCACCGGCCCGCTGACCAGTGTGCCGTCGGGGCGAAGCGGAATCTGCCCGCTGATGAACAGAAACTCCCCTTGGGCGCGGATGGCCTGGGAGTAGGGCCCGATGGCGGCCGGAGCCCCCGTGGTGGAGACGACTTCTCGCTTCATGGCGGAAATGTACCGCCAAGGCAGGCCCACGGCGCCGCCCCGCATCGGCGCCACCCTGGAGAGGTGATCGATCGCTATTCAACTCCCGCGATGGCCGAAGTGTGGGGCCGCCAGGCCAAGTATGAAAAGTGGAAGGCCGTGGAGATTGAAGTCTGCCGCGCCTGGACCGAGGCCGGCGTGATTCCTGCCGAAGACTTTGCCGCCATTGAGGCCAAGGCCGACTTCACTCTGGAGCGATGCGACGTGCTGGAGGAGGAGACCCGGCACGACCTCGTGGCGTTTGTGCGCTGCCTCGAAGAATCGGTCGGCGCCCCCGGGCGATGGATCCATTTGGGCGTCACCAGCTATGATGTGATTGACACCGCCCTTGGCATGATGCTCCGCGATTCGTGCAAGATTTTGCTCGAATCTTTATCATTGCTGAAGGAGAAAACTTCTGACTTGGCCCAGCGAACCAAGGACCTCCCGGCCATCGGCCGCACCCATGCCATCCATGCCGAGCCCATCACTTTTGGCTTCAAGGCGGCCTCTTGGCACGCCGAGCTGAACCGCGCGGAGGCCCGGCTGAACACGGCGCTGGAGGACTGCGCGGTGGGCAAAATCAGCGGCGCCGTGGGCATCCATGCGCATGTCTCGCCGCAGATGGAGGCGGAGATCTGCCGCCGTCTGGGCCTGGCCGCCGACCCGGTGAGCACCCAAATTGTCAACCGAGACCGCCTCGCCAGCCTGCTCTGCACCCTGGCCGTTTTGGCCGGAGGCCTGGAGCGCATGGCCACCGAGCTTCGCAACCTTCAGCGGACGGAGATCCGCGAGGTGGAGGAGGAGTTTCGCAAGGGCCAGACCGGCAGCAGCGCCATGCCGCACAAGCGCAACCCTTGGAGCAGCGAAACGGTGTGCGGCCTCGCCCGCATCGTGCGCGGCAACGCCCACGCCATGCTGGAATCCATCGCCACCTGGCACGAGCGCGACCTCACCAACTCTTCGCTGGAGCGCATCATCCTCCCCGACACCTTCCACCTGGTCGATTTCATGCTCCGCCGCATGACCTCCATCCTGGGCGGAATTCAGGTGCGGGAGGACGCGGTGCGGGCCAATCTGCGGCTGATGGGCGACCTCGTTTTCAGCGAGCACCTCATGGCGTCGCTCGTGAAAAAGGGCATGTCGAGAGCCGACGCCTATAAGATTGCGCAGCAAAATGCGGCTTTGGCATGGGATGGGCAGGACTTTCAGGCCTCCGTGCGAAGCAATAGTGAGGTCCTCGCACGTCTTACAGGTGACGAGATCGACGAGGTGTTCAGCCTCGAACATCATCTGCGGCATGCCGGGCACAGCCTGGAGGCCGCAGGCATCAAGGAAGATTAAGAATGCTTGCCCTGCTCAGCTTTGCTCTGCTCCAGCTGCCCGACCCTGCGGCCAACTCCGCCGCGAGGCCAGTGGCCCGGATGGATTACGCCTCGAAGGTGGCCGGCTGGATCACCGACGACAAGTGGGCCACCCAGCATAAGGAGATCGTTGAGGCCCCCAATAAGGACAAGGCGGACGTCGTCATCATCGGCGATTCGATCAGTCAAAGCTGGGGCGGGCCCTGGCGCAAAGTTTGGGCTCCCGGAGCCGCTGCCTGGGCCGCCGAGATGCCGAAGGCCGCCCGGCTGAACGCCGCTGTGACCGGCGACAGCACCCAGCACATCCTGTGGCGGCTTCGCAATGGAGCCATCAAGGGCGCCAAGCCCAAGGTCTTCCTGATCATGGCGGGCACCAACAATCTGCCGCACTTCAGCCCCGAGCAGGTGGCCGGAGGCGTGCTGGAGATCGTGCGCGAATGCCGCGCCGCCGCCCCCGAAGCCCGCGTCCTGGTGCAGGGCATCCTTCCCCGCGGAGAGACCCCCGCCGACCCGCTCCGCAAGCAGGTGGAAAAGACCAATGAGCTGCTCTCCGGCCTTTCCGATGGCCGCACGGTGCATTTCTTCGACTTTGGCACGCTCTTTTTGGACAAAGACGGCAAGCCGCACAGCACGCGCATGGCCGCCGACAAGGTTCACCTCACCAGCGAGGGCTACCGCATCTGGGCGCGGGCCATCGCTCCCATCGTCAACGATTGGACCGGCTAAGGGGCGCTGGGGCAGCGGAGGCAGTGTTTGGCAATTTTGCGGGATTACCTCCAGCCAATCTTCAGGGATCTGGCCCTGAGTTGAACCAGGGGTTGAATACTAACTTGAACTGGGCCGAGCCACTTTCAGTGTAGTGTTGAGCTAGCACCCGGCCAGCTATCTGAACTTGCCCTTGTATCTTGCCACCGTACCCTGGGTATAGTTTATGATGATATGGACGGTATCCACGACCTTTCTGACCCTACTAATGTCAAGCGTGGCATGCTACTGGGTCTCCAAGCTCTCAGAGAACATGTGAATGCGAACCCTGAAATTTGCACTGCTTGCTACGTTTTTGCATGCACATGCATAGACGGGCTGGCGCTTCCAGCAAGAAATCAAGTGAAGGCAGACATTGTTGCATTCATTAAGGCCAACATGGCAAATCTTGACGCATTGGTGGGGGCAGAAGATTTCTACACGAATTTTCGGTGCGCCGCTGTGCACGAATTCAGCGTCAAGGCTCCTTACCTGATCGGCAGAGGGGAAGTCGATGGACCGTATTTGACGGACCTCCCAAGCGACACCAATAGGAAGATTCTAAACTTTGACAGATTCGTCAGTGATGTGATTAACCTGCTTGAGCCGGAAGAAGTCCCGCCTGCAGCTCAGCCACCGACTCTCGCTCCCCCATTGCAAAGTGTAAGCGCTAGCACACGGTCGGTCTCGGGAAACTTGTAGGGCTGGGAATTGGCCATGGCTCAATATCTAGCCAATACTTGGACCTATATGCCATGGTAGTGAAAGGTCCAATATTTGAGCAAGGTGTTGACTAAGCAAGTGCGCCCGCTATGCCTTCTTCAATGGCCGAGTGGTGAAGGACGACATCGGCGTCACCCCTCTGCCAAACCTGGAGCCGCGGTACAACATCGCGCCGATGCAGTGGGCGCCCATCATCCTTCCGGCCGACGGCGGCTGGGATATGGCCGTGATGCGGTGGGGGCTGGTTCCCTTTTGGGCCAAGGATGAGAGCATTGCCACCAAGCTCATCAACGCCCGCAGCGAAACCGTCGCCGAAAAACCCAGCTTCCGCGCCGCCCTGCGCGAGCGCCGCTGCGTGGTGCCCGCCAATGGGTTCTTTGAGTGGCAGGGAGAAGGGCGAGGCAAGGTGGCGCACTTCATCCGCCGCGCCGACGAGGGGGCCATGCTCTTTGCCGGGCTCCACGAGCTTTGGACCGACGGCGACAAGATCCTCGACACATTCACCATCCTCACCACCTCGCCCAACGGCCTGATGGCGCGGCTTCACGACCGCATGCCGGTGATCCTCGACCGCGCCGGGGCCGAGACTTGGCTGAGCCCCGAATCCACCCGCGCCGACCTGGAGCAGCTCTATGCGCCCTTCGATGAAGAGCAAATGCTCGCCTACCCCGTCTCGCGCGAGGTCGGCCGCGTGACCGTGGACCATCCCGGGCTCATCCTTCCCGAAGAGCCCGAGCCGACGCTGTTCTAGGCTCTTGCCTCAGTCGGAACCGCCCTCCCAAGCTGGGAGGGCCCCGTGAAACGGTGGGAGGGTTGGGGCCGACTCCTCGCCTTTGGGCTGGTTGGTTCTTGACCGAGGCCCGAGGCGGCGGTCAACCCCCTCAGGCCCTCCGGGCCAGCTCCCCCAGGCTTGGTGGAGCGGTTCGCACAGCCTCAGGCCAACCGCCCTCCCAAGCTGGGAGGGCTCCGTGAAACGGTGGGAGGGTTGGGGCCGACTCCTCGGTCCCGGGCTGGCTGGTTTTTAGCCCGGGCGCGGGGCAGCGGTTATCTCAGCTTGCAGCCCTTAGGCGTCGGGGTAGTCGGCGCTCAGGGTGACCTCGCGCCAGGCTTCGGCTTCGGCGCGGCGCTCATCCCAGGTCTGCATGGCCCGCTCATAGGCGTTGGCGCCCAGCAGGAGCCGCTTGGGCGGGTTGGGGTGGGCGGCGAGGTCCATCATGATGTGGGCCGCGCGCACGGGGTCGCCCGCCTGGTTTCCGTCCATGCCAGAGATCAGCTTGCGGCGGGCGCCGGCGGTCTCGGCGTAGTCGGCAATTTCCCTTTCCGCCATGGCCAGCGAGCGGCCGAGGAAGTCAGTGCGGAAGGGGCCGGGCTCGATGGCGATGGCGCGGATGCCCAGCGGAGATGTTTCGGCATCCAAAGCTTCGCTCAGAGCCTCCAGGGCGTGCTTGGTGGCGCAGTAGAAGCCTGCGGCCGGCAAAGAGGCGAGCCCGGCGATGGATGACAGGTTCAAAATCCGCCCTCCTCCACTTCCCCGCATCCGCTCGGCGGCGAGCTGCATCACGTGGATGGCGCCCATAATGTTGGTGTCGAACTGCCTTGTTATTTCGTCTTCCGAAGCTTCCTCAACGGCCCCGAAGAGGCCGTAGCCAGCGTTGTTCATCACCACGTCGAGCCGCTCGGGCATCTGGATGGCGGCGGCGACTTGGGCGCGGTCGATGACGTCGACCTGGGCAGTGGACACCAAGCCGGGATAAGCGGCGCGGAGGTCATCTAGCGCTTCGGGCCGGCGGGCGGTGGCCAAAACGGGGTGGCCGGCCTTGGCCAGCTCTTCGGCCAGGATGCGGCCAAAGCCAGTGCTGCTTCCGGTGATGAGCCATGTGGACTTCATGACCGGAAGCATAGCCCGGAGGCTATTCGGCAGCGGGAGCCTTGAAGGGCTCGCCCAGCAGGGCGCGAAACTCTTTCTTTTGAGTGTCGGAAAGTGTGGCCTGCATCACGCGGCCGTAGCTGTTGCCCACAAGGTTCAAGAGAGGCCCAGCGGCCTGGCGGGCCCGGCCCATGTCCTTGTTCAGCGCTTCGGCGGCCTTCTTTTGGGCGGCTTCGCCCTCGGGCTTCAAATCCTTGTATTTCTTGAGCACCGGCGCAAAGGCGCGCTGCTCGATGGCGGCCACCATCGCCTGACCGGCTTCATGGGCTCCGCGCAGCTTTTTGAGCTGAGAATCCGAAACTTTCACCTGCTTGGCGACCCTCTCGTCCAAGAGAACAATCGGCCCGGTGGCCTGCAGAGTGAGCTCGCGGAGGCGCTTCAGCTGCATCGACTTCAGCTCACGGAGCACCCGCTTCTTGAACTCATCCTCCATCTTGGCGGCTTCGGCCTGCGGCGGCTTGGCTTCGTCGTTCTCTTTGCGCTTGGCCTCAAAATCTTTGGCCATCTTCTCGCTTCCGCTGTTGAACCATTCGGCGTGCTTGTTCAAGCGGCCTCGCTGCTCTTCATCCACCTTCAGCTCCTTTTGAATGGTGCGATCCATCAGGATGGCGATGTTGGAGGCATAGGCGTCAAAGTCGGCGGACTGCGCCAAGGCCATGGCGGCCACGCACAAAACGCTCATGCTGGCAAGAATTCGGCTGCGCTTCATCATCTCTCTCTTCTCACAAACATTGTGGCGGGCACACAGGTTTCCGAGAGGGGGCCCTTCAGCCTGCGGCCCAAAGGTGCTCCACTTCCACTTGGACGCCATCCAGCACCCGTTTGATGCGCTGCACCACCTCCGGCTCACCCGAAACCCGCTGCAGCGGAATCACCGGCAGGGCATTCGGCACGTCCGGGAATTCGATCATCACCTCATATTCGCCCGGCGCCTGCGAGATGAGGCCCTCCAGCAGGCGAATCTGCCGCTGGGTGGCGCGGCGAAGGCGCAGATGGATGCGGCCCGGCAGGCTGTCGTCCAGGCTCAGCCCGGCCTCGGGCGCCGGCAGGTCGCTGGCGGAGTTGATCATCAGGTCGATCTCCGCCTCCATGCCGTTCATGCCGTCGCGCATCCGCACCGTGCCATTCAGGGCAATCACGCGGTCCTTTTCCAGCAGGGAGCCGCAGCGATCCAGCGCCTCCTTATAGGCCCAGCCTTTGGCGCGGCCGCTGAAGTCTTCGATGGTCACCTCGGCCATGGGGGCGCCGGTGCGGCGGCTGACGGTGCGGCGGATGCTGGAGACGACTCCGGCAATGGTGCAGCGCGCCCCGCTTTGGGCGTCGGCCACCTGAG
>JBGSIR010000338.1:0-3432 GCA_041742415.1 Fimbriimonadaceae bacterium
TTTTGCCGGGGGCCGCTGCGGGCGGCAGGTCGCATTTGGGTGACGCGCTTGTGGTCGGCGGCCACGCCCTGCAATAGCTTCACCGCGGCTTGTGCGGGCAGGAAGCTCGCGATGCGCATCACTTCGTTCAGGTCGGCATCCACCACCATCAGAGTGGGCATGGCGGTGACCCGCTTGGCCCGGGCCAGCTCTTGGCCGCCGCGGTCGGTGTCCAGCTTCAGCGGCACGTAGGCGCGCATCTCCTTCACCACGGCGGGGTCTGGCCAAGTCTCCTTGTCCAGCATCTTGCAGGGGCCGCACCAGTCGGCAAAGAAGTCGATGAAGATGAGCTTGCCGGTGCGCTTGGCCTCGGCTTGGGCGGCTTCAGCGTCTCTTTTCCAGGCGATGCCCTGGGCGCTGGCCAGAGAGGCTCCCAGAACAAGTGCGGCAAGAAGAGTGAGGGTGCGCATGAGAAAACGGCGAAGCCGACCTGCTTCTATTGTGAATCAACGCTCCGGCAAGCGCGGGCGCAGCCCTGTTGGGCTATTCTTGCCCCATGCCTCTGCTGCCGACCGCGCCGGCCCTGCAGCCAGACCGCCCCAACATCATCCTCATCCAAGCCGATGACCTCGGCTATGGCGAAGTCGGATTCATGGGGCAGTCGAAGATCCGCACGCCAAACCTCGACCGACTGGCTCGGGAAGGCATGATCCTGACGGACCACTACAGCGGCGCCCCGGTCTGCGCTCCCTCGCGCTCGGCCATCATCGAAGGCAAGAGCACCCTGCACTGCCAAATTCGTGACAACAGCGAGACGCCCGGTCCCTTCTATGGCCCCGATTCGCCGGAAGGTCAGATGCCGCTGCGGGCGGGCACGCGCACTTTGGGCACCGCTCTGCAGCAGGCCGGCTACCGCACCGGCGTGGTAGGCAAATGGGGCAATGGCGGCCCCGGCTCCGTGGGCCATCCCAACCGCCAGGGCTTCGACTTCTTCTATGGCTACCTCTGCCAGCGCCAGGCCCACAGCTACTATCCGACCCACCTCTGGCGCAACGACGAGAAGGTGATGATGCCCAACGATTGGACCATCCCCGGCAAGCCGCTCATCGGCGACCCCGCCGACCCGGCCAGCTATGCCGTCTATGACAGCCGGGTCTATGCGCAGGACAAGATCCACGAGGCAGGCATCGACTTTATCCGGCGGTCCAAGCGAAAGCCGTTCTTCCTCTATGCTGCCTATCCCGTGCCGCACCTCGCGCTGCAGGTTCCCGGCGACTCACTGCAGGAGTATCTGGGCAAGTGGGATGATCCTCCCTACCTCGGCGGGCAGGGCTACTACCCCCATCAGAATCCCCGCGCCGTCTATGCCGCAATGATCACCCGCATGGACCGGCAGATCGGCGAAATGGCCGATGAGCTGAAGCGGCTCGGCCTGGACAAGAACACTCTGATCCTCTTCACCAGCGACAACGGCCCGACCCACAACGTCGGCGGCGTGGACACAGAATTTTTCAATAGCGCCGGACCGCTGCGGGGGCGCAAGGGTTCGGTCTTTGAAGGCGGCCTGCGGGTTCCAAGCCTGGCCTGGTGGCCCGGCAAAGTTCCGGCGGGCACGAAGAGCGCCTTCCCCAGCGCGGGTTGGGACTATATGAAGACCTTCGCCGAGATCGCCGGCGCCCCGGCTCCCAAGGATTCCGATGGAGTCTCGATGGTTCCGGCGCTCATGGGCCGCACGGAATCGCGGACGGCGCCCCTGGCCTGGGAGTTTCCGGGCTATGGCGGCCAGCAGGCTGTGCGCATGGGCAAGTGGAAGGCCGTGCGTCGCGGCATCAAGGCTGACCCGAACGCCCCGTGGATGCTCTATGATCTGAGCGCGGACCTGGCGGAATCCAAGAACATCGCTGGCCAGCACCCCGAAGTCATCGCCGAGGCCAAGCAAGTCGCGGCCAGCCGCACGCCGGGCATCAAGCCGGAATGGAACGAATGGCTGGCGCCTCAACCTGAGCCCGCCCTCGCTCCGTAAGGAGAGGAAAAAGACTTCGATGCCGTTCCTTGTCGTGTACACCGCATCCGCCGTGCTCGGCGTCTGCTTCATCCTGCTCACGATTTTTGGGTCGAGCCACCACGGAGACGCGGGAGGGCATGGCGGGGACATCTCGCACGACGCCGATGTGAGCCACGACGCCGGGCATGGCGGCGAGATGGTGAGCGGCTTTGACTGGCTCGCCTTCTTCTCGTTCCGGTTCTGGGTCTTCTTTGCGGCCGCGTTTGGCCTCATGGGCACGGCGCTCACCCTCACTGGTCAGCTCGCCGAGCCATTTCGGCTCTTGCTGAGCCTGGGCATGGGCCTGGCGGTGGGTGCGCCGGTGAATTGGGCGATGCGCCGGCTGATGCACATCACCACCGCCTCCAACGTTTCCGGGCTCATCGGGTCGGAGGCCCAGGTCCTGGTCTCAATGAAAGAGGGCCAAATAGGAAAGATTCGCGTGCAGTTGCAGGACAATGAAATCGAGACGCCGGCCATGGCCGATCACGGCGAAGCGATTGAGCGCGGCGAAGAAGTGATTGTGGTTGGCCTTGAAGGCGGCTCCGCCCGCGTTGTTAAGCGGAAGGAATTCTATGGGGAATGAAATGGTGATATTTGGATCAAGCTTCGCGGCTGCGCAGTTTGTGGGGCCGATCATGAGCGGCATTGCGCTGGGCGCAGGCGTTTTTGTCCTGGGCTTGGTGGTGCTGGTGGTGTGGCGCAGCTTCCTGCGCATCTGCCCGCCCAACGCGGCGCTGGTCCGCACGGGCATTGGCAATCAAACGGTGATCGTGGGCGGCCGGCTCACGTTCATCCCGCTGTTCAGCAAGGTCATCGAACTGCCTGTGGGGCTGCTTGAGGTGCCCGTGACGGTGCGCAACGCCTATTCCAAGGGCGGCATCGCCATGAACATCGAGGCCATCGCGAACGTGAAGGTCTCCACTGCCCGCGAGCGCATCGGCAACGCCATCGAGAAGTTCGCCGAGAACGACCAGATGATCCCGCGAGTCGCCAAGGAGACCTTGGAGGGCCACCTGCGCACGGTCATCGCCCAGCTCACCCCCGAGCAGGTGAACGAGGACCGTCTCGCCTTTGCGGACCAGCTGTCCCGCGAAAGCGAGGACGACCTGCGCGGCCTTGGGCTGGACCTCGACACCCTGAAGATTCTGCACGTCAGCGATGAAGTCGGCTATCTGGACGCCACCGGGCGCAAGGCGATTGCCAACATCGTCCGCTCCTCCGAGATCGCCGAATCGAACGCCCGCCGCAACGCCGAGCAGGCCGAGGCTGAAGCTGAAGGCCGCGCCAGCGTTGCCGTCGCCAACGCCCAAGCGCAGATCGTGACCCTGGAGAACGACCTCCGCCGCGTCGAAGCCGAGCTGGGCGCCACCGTCAAGGCCGAGGAGGCCCGCACGATGGCCGCCGCC
>JBGSIR010000339.1:0-4334 GCA_041742415.1 Fimbriimonadaceae bacterium
AAAAGCGGCGGGCGCTTGATCTTGGAGGGCGGGTAGTAGAGCGGAAGCTGGGTGCTGCCCGGGGCGGGCTGGCCCATGGTGGGGCCCGGCGAGCCGTAGGGGTTGTACGGCTGATAGCCTCCGGTTCCACCCAGCGGAGCCGAAGGCATGGGCGCCGGGGCATACATTGGCGGGGGAGGGCTGGGCGCTGGCGCCGGGTCGGCGGCAAGGCAGCTCCGCAGGGCCACGATGAACTCCTCAGCCGTCGAGTGCCGCAGCGCGGGCGCCTTTTCCAGGGCCTGGTCAATCACCTGCCAAAGCCCCCACACGGCCTGCGGCGGCTGCTGGGGACGGGAGTTCATGATCTGGTGGGTGATGGCGGGCACGCTGTCGCCGGTGAAGGGCTTCTGCCCGCTCACCATCTCGTAGAGCAGCACGCCCACGGCAAAGAGGTCGGTCTGCGGCGAGACATCCTGCCCGGTCACCTGCTCCGGCGCCATGTAGCTGGGGGTGCCGAAGACCTGGCCGCTGATGGTGAGGTTGGGCTCAAAGGTGATGCGGGCAATGCCGAAGTCGGTGATTTTCACCCGGCCCGAGCTGAGTATCTGGATGTTCTCGGGCTTGATGTCGCGGTGGACAATGCCGTTGGCGTGGGCATAGGCCAAGCCCTGCAGCACTTCGCTGGCGATCTCCACCGCCCGAGGCGGGGGGATGAAGCCGAGCGCCTCGATCTCCTGCCGCAGGTTTCGGCCATCGAGATACTCCATGGCGATGTACTGCCGCCCCTGGTCTTCGGAGACCTCATAGACCGTGACGATGTTGGGGTGCACCAGCGATCCGGCGGCGCGGGCTTCGCGCAGGAAGCGGTTGAGGCGGTCTTGGCGCTGCTCGGCGGACTGGCCTCCAGGCATGGCCAGCTCCTTCACCGCCACGCGGCGGTTCACCGTCGGGTCAAACCCCTCGTAAACGATGTCGTTCGAGCGGGCGATTTCCCGGATGATCTCGTACTTGCCGAGCGTGCCGCTCATCCCCTGTGCATTATGGCCGCATTGCGGCCCTGCTCAGCTTTTGGGCTTGTAATAGCGCACGTAATCGACCTCATACCTGTGCGGCAGCAGGCTTTCGTCCACTCCCTGCACTCCGCCCCAGGCTCCGCCGATGGCGAGGTTCACGATGAGATACTGCGGCTTGTCGAAAGGCCACACCGCCTCATCGTTCGACTCCTTGTAGTAGACCAAATAGCGCAGATCGTTGAAGAAGAACTCCACTTTCTCGGGAGTCCACTCCACGGCGAAGACGTGAAATTCGGTGTGCGGATCTTTGTGCTCGATGCGGTTGCCGCGCCCGTTGCCCTTGGTGTGGTTATAGGCTTCGACGTGAACATTGGTGTGGATGCCGTTGGGGTCATAGCCCACGTGCTCCAGGATGTCGAGCTCGCCGCAGCGGGGCCAGCCCACTTGGTCAATGTTCGTGCCCAGGGTCCAGATGGCGGGCCAGGTGCCTCGGCCGGTCGGCACTTTGGCGCGGGCCTCGATGCGGCCGTAGAGGAATTCTTTCTTGCCTTTGGTGATCAGGCTGGCGGAGCTGATTGGGCGGTCGGCGGGGCCGTCCTTGAGGGCAGTGATGACGAGCTTGCCATTTTCGACCCGCGCATTCTCGCGCCGGTCCTTCATGTAGTACTGCTTCTCCTGGTTGCGGATGAAGCCCTCTTCGTAGCTCCACTTCATGGGGTCGGGGGCGCCGTCCTTATCGAACTCATCCGCCCATTCCAGGGTCCACTTCGAGGCGTCGAAGGGGATCTGCACCGTGCGGGTGGTGCTCGCGCCCCCCAAATCCTGACTATGTCCGCCCAACATCAAGGCCAAAGCCGCCGCCAACATCATGGCTCTATCTTACGCGAAATCGCGCAAGTTCAGTTCGCCGAAGAGCTCCGGACAGTGGAAATTCTCTTCGAATGTGGGCTTCCACGAGAGCAGTTGATAGGGGCGAAACGCCGGACGGTGGATGCGGAAGAAGTTGACGCGCCACTCATTGGGCAGCGCGTCGCCGTTCGTCAGCTCCAAAAGCGGGATGGCCAAGGCGGCCTTCCACCCGGCCACGGTCAGCTCGGCGCCCCACTGCACTCCTTTGCAGTCCCAAGAGGCATCGTTGGTCCAGGCGTGGTCGCGCTTGAGGTTGGGGGCCATGATGCGGCCATCCCACAAGGCGCCCTTGGGGTTCACCTCGAACTCGAAGTACTCCTCGGGATCGGCCAATCCCGGCGCGATAAAGACCTCCACTACCTCCTCCTCCCACAGCGGAGCGTCGCGCTCGGTGAGCAGGCAGGGCGCCGGCTCGCCTTCGCAGTCAAAATTCACAACCAGGGCGCCGGCCTTCAGGCTGAGCGTGACCCGGGTTTCAACGCTGGGCGCATTCAGGGTGAGGCAGCTTCCGAGGCGCAGATCCAATCCTTTAAGCCTCCCGGGTGGTGAGACGCTCGATGCGCTTCTCGTGCCCCGGGCCGCAGAGCACGGCGTCCACAAAAATTCCTGGCGTGTGGATGGAGTCTCCATCCAGCTCGCCGATTTCCACCATCTCTTCGACCTCGGCAATGCACACCGCGCCCGCCGTGGCCATGGCCTGATTGAAATTGCGCGCGGTGCGCCGATAGAGCACGTTGCCCCACCGGTCCGCCCGCCAGCCCTTGATGATGCTGAGGTCGGCCTTGAGGGCGGTCTCCATCACATAAGTTTCGCCGTCGAACTCCCGGGTCTCTTTGCCCTCGGCCACCAGCGTGCCCACGCCAGTCTTCACAAAGAAGGCCGGGATGCCCGCCCCGCCGGCTCGGCACCTTTCGGCCAGGGTGCCTTGGGGGTTGAACTCCAGCTCCAGCTCGCCGCTGAGGTACTGCCGCTCGAACTCATCGTTCTCGCCCACATAGCTGGAGATCATCTTGCGGATCTGGCGGGTCTGCAGCAACAGGCCGAGCCCGAAGTCATCCACGCCGCAGTTGTTGCTGATGACGGTGAGATCCTTCACCCCCGAATCGCGCAGAGCGAGAATAAGGTTTTCGGGGATGCCGCACAGGCCAAAGCCGCCGGCCATGATGGTCATGCCGTCAAAGAGCCGGCCTTCGAGAGCTTCCTGGGCAGAGCGGACGACCTTGTCCATGGCCGTAATTTACCGCGCCTGCCAATCGTGAGGCAAAAACGGCAGGAGCTTGGCCCGGGGAAAGTTCGTAAATTCGCGCTCATACTCCCGGATCTCTCGGGAGCTTTCGCCGGTCAGGAGCCTGTCTCCTCCGAGGGTGGTGGTCTTCACGCCTTCGTGAATCACCTTTCCTGCAGTGTCAAAGAACCGCTCTCGCACCACGGCGCCTTCGATCGGAGAGAGCGCCGAATAGTTCATGTAAATCCGCGCCAGCGAGCCGTCCGCCCGGTAGGCATACTCGCCCCGCGCCGACCAATCGCCCGAAGCGGAGCCCTTGGTGATGACCATAAATCTCACCCGATCATCCCGCTTCCAAACAAAGGCCACGTCTCCCGCTGTCCAAAATCCTTCGCTGTCCAAATGCGACTCCTCCGTCGCCATCGGGCTCCACTTGGCGTCGTCTTCGGCATCCTGCATGAACATCTGCTTTGCCCCCGGATTCGCCATGGCCAGCTTCAGCTCCGCGGCGCCCAGCTCCCGCGCCTGCCGGATTAAGTCGGCCTGCGGGTGAGGCTGTGACAAGAGAGCTGCGGCAGCTGCGAAGAAGGCCATCAATTCTATGACGCACTCAGGCCTGTGCAGTTTTCGCCTGAATTGCCTGCGCCGCCGCATCCAAGATCTCGGCCAGCCGGCTGCTGAGCGCCCCATTGGAGACCACCCGGTCGGCGCCCGAATCGCGGCCCACTTCCAGCAGCGGCTTCTCTTTGTGGCCCGCATGGGCAATGGAATAGACGCTGGCCTCACGAAGCCGAGCGATGGCTTCGGCAGCCGGGATTTTGGCTGAAGCCAGGTTGACGATGGCCGCATCCGCCGCCGGCAGCTCGGACGGCAGATGATCCAGAATCACCGGTTCCCAGCCCGCCTGCTTTGCGCCATTCGCCAGGCGCGGCGCCCACATCAGATTGTCCTCCAAGATCAGCAGCTTCACGCCGACATTCTGCCGCCCGCTGGCCCCGAAGGCCGGGCCATCCGAGAGGAGGGAGGCCCCGATCCGTAAAATCAGAGGCATGACCGATCTGAAGCCCATGGAATGGCAGGCGGATGGCCCGTGCCTCCGCATGCTGGACCAGAGGCTTCTCCCCGCTGAAGAGCGCTGGATCGAGGTTCGCTCCCGCGCGCAGGCCGCCGAGGCGATCCGCTCCATGGCCGTGCGCGGCGCTCCCGCC
>JBGSIR010000340.1:0-2287 GCA_041742415.1 Fimbriimonadaceae bacterium
GACCCTGGCCGAGCTACTCAGAAGCCCTGAATCGGCGGCAGACGGCCCGACCGGCGGCCTGACCGAAGACGAATTGGAGCAGGCCTGGGCCGACCGGCAGATCGCGGCCGCCGGATGGAAAGTGGAGCCCAGCCGCCTGCCCCAGCTTCAGGCGGGTGAGCGCTTTGCCGAAATCTTCAGCGACGACGGCCGCCTCATGGCCTTTGTGATGGAGTCTGGCCAAGTCGAGGAGATTGACCTTGGCCCGGTGGCCGACGCCCAGCGGCTCTCCCGGCTGTTTCGCATGCAAATCAGTCGGCTCGGCGATGCCGAAGGCGAGGGCGCCTGGCGGCTCCTGGCCCAGCTCGGCGAGCTTCTTGCTCCGCTTGCCCAAGGCAGCCCCCGCCGCCTGATCTTGGGGCGGGATGCCCCGCTGATGACCATTCCCTTTCATGCCCTGAGAGACCGCCAAGGCATTTGGATGGAGCGGATGCAGATTCGCTGCGCCCCGAGCGCATGGGCATGGGAGGCGCTGGTTGCACGTCCCCGCCCGGCCCCTGGCCCCGCACTGGTCATCGGCGCCGCCGACAGCCGCGCTCCGCTGATTTTTGAAGAGGCCCAAATGGCCGCCGCAGCCCTGGGCGTCCAGACTCAGAGCCCAGATTCGCTGGCCAGCCAGGCCGAAGCCGCCGAGGTTCTCCACTTGGCCGCGCATGGAATTAACCGTGAGGACCGCCCCCTTCTGTCGTCATTGCAGCTTGGCGCCCAGAGCCTCACGGTCATCGACATCCTTCAGATGCGGCTTCGGGCGCGGCTGGCCTGCCTGAGCGGGTGCAGCACCGGAGCCTCCACTCCGCACGAGGCCCGCGACGCCCAAGGGCTCATCGAAGCGCTTCTCACCGCCGGAGCCGGAGCCGTGGTGGCCTCTCTGTGGCGCGTGAGCGATGAGGCCGCGCTCGACTGGATGAGGTCGTTCTATGAGGACATCAGCGACCTGGACGCCGCCATCAGTCGAGCCACCGCCGAAACCCGCCGAAAGCGGCCGCACCCGGCTGCCTGGGCTCCCTTTCTGCTTTTTGGAGCAGGAGCTTGAACAATGTGTATGTCTTGCCCCACGGGGCGCCCTAGGAGAATGAACGAGGAGTGGAGCACATGGATTGGGAAAAACTGATCGACGCCGCAAGGGGGCTTGAAGAGGCGTCGCCAGAGATGGCTGAGACGGAGCGGTATGCCTTGATGAAGCGCGTGGCCGAGGCCGGCGCCGAGCGGGCTGAGGAGTTTGAGCTGAACCGCGCCAAGGCACTGGTTCCGAAGGGCGCCAAAGAGCCCCGAGTCATTTGGGCAAGGCCCCTTCAGACGCCCGCAGCAGAAGGCTTCGGGTTTCGGAGCGCGGCGTCTTCGGCCAGAGATTTAGCCTATGACTTCGGTCATTTGGCACTGGACTTGCGGATAGAGCCCTTGGGTCCAAGTGGAGCCGCCATGATCGCCGGCGCCATTCAAGCCGAAGACCCGCTGAGAATCAAGGTTTTGGCGGGAGACGCCGAGGCGATGTGCGACGAGCATGGCCAGTTCGCGGTGGAGTCTTCCGAGCCGCTGGCGCAGATCACCCTCATCGACACCCTCACCGGATTACAGTACAGAGCAGAACTATGAAACGAACACTATTGGGATTGGCCGCGGCCGCTCTTCTGGCGGCGCCCGCGCTGGCGCAGACTCGCTACATCCTTCGGTACACCGAAAGCGAGCCTCTTTCCTCGTTTCTGCAGCGGTATCGGCTGAATCTGGAGCAGTCGGTGCGCGGCGTGCCGGTCTATTCGGTTGTCGACCGTCTCAATCGACGCCCTGCCGACCTCCTATCCTCGATTGGCAACGACGACAGCGACATTTCCATTGAGCTGGACCAGATTCTGCGCCTGCCCATTCACACGCTCCGCTCGGCTCAGACCGAAGGCGCGGCGGCGGCCTCTTCGCTCGGCGCGGCTGGGCGGCCCGTTCCGTTTATGGGCGGAACCGCCCTCAGCACGGCGCTTACTCAGCCCGCCATGAAGTTCCTGGGCGCCGACGCCTTCTGGGGCCGGCACGGCTGGGGAACTGGGCTTGTCGCGGTGGTGGACACCGGCGTCGACGGCACGCACCCCTTCTTTGGCCGCCAGGTGACGCCGGGAATCGATCTGATTGACCCGCGCGGAACCGGCAGCGAGCTTCAGGGGCTCCCCCTTTCGGCCCGCGCGCTCATCAATCCAACGACCACTCCGCTGCTTTGGCGGCCCGAGCGGCTCTCCAACGGCCACGCGGCGTTCTTTGAAAG
>JBGSIR010000341.1:0-7358 GCA_041742415.1 Fimbriimonadaceae bacterium
CTGGCGGGCAAGGCGGGCGTGCCGACGATCATTTTTGACGAGGTGGACGCCGGGCTCAGCGGCCGCGCCGCCGCCGCCACCGCCCGAAAGCTGGCCCAATTGGCCCAGAGCGTCCAGGTCATCGCCATCACTCACCTTCCCCAAATCGCGGGCCAGGCCGACCGGCATTTCCGCATCGAAAAGGCGGGCGAAAAGGGGCGCACGGTCACCCGGATCACCGAATTGAACGGCGAAGAGCGGGTGATGGAGATGGCGCGGCTGCTGGCGGGCGACGAGGTGGGCGAGAGCGCCCTCGCCAACGCCCGCGAGCTGCTCAAGAGAAGCTAATCCCTTCGCAGGGCGTCTGCAGCCCTGGAGAACCCGAACGACTATGCTTCCTGCTGCATTCGCCGCCTTGGCCCTGGCCCCGGCTCCCGCCGAGGCCAAGGTCATCGGCGCGTCCCTGTTCAAAAACGGCTATGCCGTGCTCACCCGCCAGGCCGATGTCGCCGCCGGCGGACAGGAGATCGTCTTCAACGAGATCCCCAACGCCACCCTCGGCTCGTTTTGGCTCGCCTCAGAAGGCGGACTCATCATTCAGTCGGCAGTGACCGGCCAGGTCGCCGAGACCGTCAAGGAGCCGCTCGGCAGCCTCAACGAAATCATCGCCGCCAACGTCGGCAAGCAGGTCATGGTGAACCTGGCCGACCCCCGCCCGGGCGAAACGCAGACTTTGGAGGGCAAGCTGATCTCAGCGGCCGGAGACATCATCGTGGTGCAGGCGGCGGGCATGGATGCCATCATCAACAAAAGCCGCGTGGCCCGGCTGAGCGTGCTGGGCGGCGGCGGAGTCTATGATCGCGACGCCAAGCGAAGCCGCCGGGTGATGCGGCTGCAGACCAATGGCAAGGCCGGAAAGGTCTATCTGATGAGCCTGGAGCGCGGCCTGAGCTGGTCGCCCGCCTATGCTGTGGACCTGATCGCCGAAAACAAGCTCAGCCTTCGGGCAAAGGGCACCATCATCAACGATCTGGCTCCGCTGGAGGGCATCGAAGTGAAGCTGATCACCGGCTTCCCCAACATCCGCTACCTCAGCGCCTTCGACCCCTTTACCACCACCGGCCCGACGGCGGCGCTCAAGGACATGTCCTTTGCCCCCGCTCCGGCCTTGGGCAACGCGCTCCAAACCCAGCGGGCCGCATTTGGCGGCGGAGGCGGCGGATTCGGCGGCGACTTGGCCGAGACTGGCGGAGGCGAAGGCTTTGCCGCCGAAGACCTCTTCTTCTATCGCCAGCCCGGCGTCACTCTTCAGCCTGGTGACCGGGGCTACTACGAGCTCTTCCAATCTGAACTGGAGCACCGCCACGTCTACACCGCCGACCTTACGGGCTGGAGCCGAGAGAACCCGGATCGGCCCGATGTGTGGCACACGATCCGCATGAAGAACAACACCAGCCGCCCCTTCACAACGGGCCCGGCCATGGTGGTGAAGGACGGCGAAGTGCTGGCGCAGGATGAGCTGGCCTATGTGCCGGTCGGAGCCGAGGGCTCGCTGCGGCTCACCAAGTCGCTGAGCATGATCTTGGACCAGGAAGACGAAGAGATCAGCCGCGAGCGCGGCGCGATCACCGACCGCGAAGGCCAGCCCGTGTTCGACTTGGTGACCTATCGCACCAAGATGTCGGCGCAGAACCTCAAGGACCGCGAAGCCCAATTCGAGGTCACCCGAAGCCTGGAGGGCGCTCCCGGCGGCATGGCCTCGGCGGGAGTCGCCCTTCTGCAGATGCCCGTGCGCGGAAGCGCGTTGAACGCTCCGCTCCGCATGACTTGGTCGCCCAAGGTGGCCCCCGGCGGCAAGGCGGAGGCGGAATACACCTGGACGATCTATGTGAGCAGCGTCGGCAGATAAGCTAGGCGGGGAAAAGCCCCTCCACCGAGAGATAGCGCTCGCCCGTGTCATAGCACCACGTGAGGACACGGGCGCTCTCGGGGAGGCTGGGGAGCTGGGCGGCGACAGCGGCCAAAGATGCGCCGCTGCTGACGCCCACCAAAAGCCCCTCTTCTCTCGCTGCCCGCTGGGCCATCTCAAAGGCCGCCTCTTCGGAAACCTGGATGACGCCGTCCAGGAGCGATTGATCCAAAATTGAAGGCGCAAAGCCCGCGCCGATGCCCTGAAGCTTGTGCGGGCCGGGCTCGCCGCCGCTCAGCACGGCGCTCTTTTCCGGCTCCACCGCCCAGGCCTGCATTCCGGGCCAGGCGGCTTTCAGCACCTTTGCCGCGCCCGTGATGTGCCCGCCGGTTCCAACGCCGGTGATGATGGCGTCGAGCCCCTCGGGAAAGTCCGCAAGGATCTCCTGCGCCGTGGTCTCCTCGTGGGCTCGGGTGTTGGCGGGGTTGTCAAACTGCATCGGCATCCAGGCGCCCGGCGTTTCGGCCAGCAGCTCCTGAGCGCGGGCGATGGCCCCCTTCATTCCCAGCTCGCGCGGGGTGAGCTCCAGCTCGGCTCCGTACGCCTTCATCAGCCTTCGCCGCTCAATCGACATGGATTCCGGCATGACCAGCGTCAGCGGGTATCCCTTCACGGCAGCCGTCATCGCCAGGCCAATTCCCGTATTGCCGCTCGTGGGCTCGATGATGCGGCTCCCGGGCTGGAGCGAGCCATCGGCTTCGGCCGCTTCGATCATGGCCACGGCAATGCGGTCTTTGATGCTTCCGCCCGGGTTGGCGCGCTCCAGCTTGATCCAAACTTCACGATCGGGAAACAGGCGGCCAAGCCGAAGGTGGGGCGTGCGGCCGATGGTCTGAAGGATGGATTCAACTCTCATGAGTCATTCAAAGCCGATTCCGCCTCTTCTGTCGCATCTTTGGGCGCAATGCCCCGGGTGATGAGGGAATGAGGCGGCACAGACCGTGTGACCCAGGCGCTGCCGCCGATGGCGCTGCCTTCGCCAATGACCGTATCTCCGCCGAGAATCGTGGCCCCGGCATAGATCGTCACGTTGGCCTCGATAGTGGGGTGGCGCTTGGCCGAAGCCTGGTCCTTGCTCACCGAAAGCGCGCCCAAGGTGACGCCTTGATACAGACGGACTCCCGGACCGATCACCGTCGTTTCCCCGATGACGAGGCCCGTGCCATGGTCGATGATGATGGGGGCCGAAATCTGCGCCTTCGGATGAATGTCGATTCCGGTCTGACGATGCGCCCATTCGCTCCAGATGCGCGGAACGAGCGGAGCGGGCAGGGCATGGGCCAAGCGATGGACACAGACGGCGAGGAACCCGGGATACGCCAGCATCACCTCGTCACGGCTTTGGGCAGCCGGGTCGCTGGATTCGAGCCCATCGAGGTCGGCCAGCAATGCAGCATAGGCATCGGGAAGCGACCGAAAGAGCTGGGCCGCCGCCTCGGGCCCCACGGCTCCCGCCAGATCCTCTTCCAGCCTGGCGGCGCACCGGGCCAGAGTGAGCGGGCACTGCCAGCCGGGCTCGCCAAAGTGGGGAAAGAGCATGGCCAGCAGCCGCTGCAGCAAAGACTCCGCCTCGCTTTTGATGCGCCAGTCAAAGTCGTAGCCGGCATGGTCGCGCACCAGCTGGTCTAGAAAAGAATCGGGCGCGGAGGTGGGCATCAACCCATCCTACGCGCCCGATTGATTCGGCAAAGCGGAAGCCTTACTCTTCGGTCGGCTGAACGCGCTTGTCGCGGAAGCCGGGAAGCCGGCGGCCCTTGTAGTAGCCGTCCGGGGTGGCGCAGTGGTTCAGGTGGAGGGTTTCTCCGCCCGACCGGCGATCTTCGGCCACTTCCGGCATGGAGGTGGTGTAGTGCGTGCGCCGCTTGGCGGTGCGCTGGTGCGAAAACTTTCTCTTGGGATTCGGCATGGTGTTGGCTCCGCTTTACTTCTTCTCGCGGTGGAGGGTGCGCTTGCGCAGGTTGGAGTTAAACTTCATCAGCTCCAGCTTGCCAGGCGTATTCTGCTTGTTCTTTGTGGTCACCACAAAGTGCTTCTCGTCTTCCGTGCAAACGAGGCGGATGATTTCGCGCTTTTCGCCCTTCTTCTTAGCCATAACTGCGGCTCCCCGCGCCCCTGCCTTCATGAAAGGCGGGCGAATCGGCAACGTCGCAAGGTACCCCAAGCCCTGTCAGCGATATGCAGGACAGGGGGACCGGGGGGGACCTGCGGGTACATTTTGCGCCAAGCCCGGGTGGCGGAATGGCAGACGCAGGGGACTTAAACTCCCTTGGCCGAATGGCCGTGCGGGTTCGAGTCCCGCCCTGGGCACTCCGCAATCGGGCCCTTGCAGGGCGCTTAGAACACAGACGTGTCACCCTGAGTGACAGCAGCGATCTGATGCCTAGGAGCCACCTGACCGATGATCTGCGCATCTCCGCGGTGCGCCCTTTGATTTCGCCGGCCATTCTTATTGAGGAGTGGACGCCGATGTCGGAGGCGGCCTGCGCCCGCGTCACCGCTTGGCGAAACGCCTCGCGGGAGATCATTCATGGCCGCGACGACCGCCTGCTCGTATTGGTCGGCCCCTGCAGCATCCACGACGACTCCGCCGCGCTCGACTATGCCCGCCAGCTCCAGGCAATGGCCGAGCCGTTCGCCGGAGAGCTGTTCGTGGTGATGCGCACCTATTTCGAAAAGCCCCGCACCGTGCGCGGCTGGAAGGGCTTCATCAACGACCCGCACCTGGATGAATCCTATGCCATCAACGAGGGCCTCCAGCGGGCCCGAAAGCTTCTGGCCGACCTCACCGATCTGGGCATTCCCGCCGGCACCGAGTTCCTCGACAACATCCTGCCGCAGTACATCAGCGACTTTGTGACCTGGGCCGCCGTCGGCGCGCGCACCGCTGAGAGCCAGATCCACCGCGAATTCGCCAGCGGATGCAGCATGCCCGTTGGCTTCAAAAACTCCACGGGCGGCCAGTTCAAATCGGCCGTCGACGCCGTCGAATCCGCCTTCCACTCCCACTGGTTCACCTCGGTGACCAAGCAGGGCGTAAGCTGCATCCTGCAGACCACCGGCAACCCCGACTGCCACATCATCCTGCGCGGAGGCTCGGAGACCGGGCCGAACTACGGCGCCGAGCACGTGTCTGGAGCCCTGGACGAGCTGAAGACGCGCGGCCTGGAGACCCGAATCATGGTGGACTGCAGCCACGCCAACTCGGGCAAGGACCACCGCCGGCAGCCCGGTGTGGCTGAGGCCGTGGCCGAGCAAATCGCCGCAGGCCAGAACGGCCTGATGGGCGTCATGCTGGAAAGCCATATCCACGAAGGGCGGCAGGACCTGGAAGCTGGGACGTTGAGCTATGGCGTCAGCATCACCGATGCCTGCATGAGCCTAGAGCAGACCATGCCGGTGCTCCACAATCTCGCGGAAGCCGTCCAGGCCCGAAGAACCCGATAACCATGTCACTGCTCATGTTTCTTGGGGGCCTTGCCCTCCTCGTTTTTGGCGCGGAGGGCCTTGTCAAAGGAGCCTGCCGCATTGCCCTCTCTTGGGGAATCAGCCGCATCGTCATTGGCCTCACCGTGGTCGCTCTCGGCACCTCTGCGCCTGAAATCGGCATTTCGGCGAGCTCATCGCTGGCTGGCAAGGGCGATGTGGCCGTGGGCAATGTCATTGGCAGCAACATCGCAAACGTTTTCCTCATCCTCGGCCTCTCCGCGCTGGCTTCGGGCATGAGAGCGCACCGGCAGGTGCTTCGCTTTGATCTCCCCGTTCTGCTGGGAATTACTCTGCTCGCGTCTCTGCTGATGCTGGATGGCGCGCTCGGCGCAATCGATGCCGTGGTGCTCGTGCTCGCCCTCGGCACTTACCTTTTCATCATGATCCGGAATGCCCGAAAGGGCTCCGCTGATGTGGAGGAGATTGATGAGTCTCTCTCTCTGCCGAAAAGCTGGGTCTATCTCATTGGCGGCTTGGCGCTGCTGGTGCTGGGGTCTCAACTCTTTGTGCGCGGCGCAGTCGAGATTGCTCAGGCTTTGGGCGTGAGCGAGCTCATCATCGGGCTCACGATTGTTGCGATAGGCACCAGCACGCCGGAGCTGGCCACCTCAGTGGTTGCCGCCCGCAGGGGCCAGGGCGACATCGCCATTGGCAACGTCATCGGCAGCAACATTCTAAACCTGATGGTGGCGCTTCCTGTGGTGGGATTCCTGAGCCCCGGCGCGGCGCTCATCAAACCCGAAGTGATTGCCCACGACCTGCCCGCCATGGGCGCGGCGGCGCTGGCCGTTTGGTCAATGCTGGGCCGCGGGTGGCGCATCAGCCGGCTGGAAGGCGGCGTGCTGGTGGGCCTCTATGGCCTTTACATCACCGACCTCATCATCCGATCGCAGGGGCCGGCTCAATTCATGGTCTGGCTTTGGTACGTGGGTGCGCCGGTGCTTTTGGTGGCGGCCTGGCTGATTCGGCGAAACGAGCCCGGCGAAGAATCGGCTCCGCAGGATCAGCCTCCCAAAGAAGAACAATAGAAGATCGGTACTATTGTTGGCATGATGCTGGCGACGGCGCGGGCCCGGAGGGCTGACTAGCCCCGTGGCCTGGCTTCTTTTTCTGGGTGGACTTGCGGGCCTGCTCATCGGCGCGGAGGGCCTCATCAAGGGGGCCTGCCGCATCGCGGTCTCCTTGGGCATCAGCCGCATTATCGTTGGCCTTACGGTCGTCGCCTTTGGCACCTCTGCGCCTGAAATGGGCATCTCGGTGGCCAGCGCCCTTGGCGGCACGGGCGACGTCGCCATCGGCAACGTTGTCGGCAGCAACATCGCCAACGTCTTCCTGATCTTAGGCGCGGCTGCGGTCACGGCCCCGCTCTTGGCGCACCGCCAGGTGGTCAAGTTCGACATCCCTGCCATGCTCCTGGTGACCTTGGCGGCCTCTCTGCTAATGGTCGATGGCCGCGTCGGTCCGGTGGATGGCGGCATCCTGCTCTTGGGCGCTGCCGTCTATCTCACCCTGCTGGTTCGCATGGCCAAGAAGGGCGCCGTCAAGGTTGACGAGGTGGACGACAAGACGCCCATGTGGCTCAGTTGGATCTTCCTTATCGGCGGGGCGGGTCTGCTTGTGGTGGGCTCGCAGCTCTTTGTGGCGGGCGCGGTGGATATCGCCAAATCGCTCGGCATGAGCGAGCTGATGGTGGGCCTGACCATCGCCGCGGTGGGCACATCCGCCCCCGAGCTGGCCACCTCCATCGTGGCCGCGCGCCGGGGAGAGGGCGACCTTGCAATCGGCAACATCGTGGGCAGCAACATCCTCAACCTGCTTTTGGCGCTGCCTCTGATTGGCTTCTTCAGCGCTGTGCCGGTTGCCGTGAGGCCGGAGGCCATCTGGCACGACCTTCCTGCCATGGGCGCGGCGGCGCTGGCGGTGT
>JBGSIR010000342.1:0-4886 GCA_041742415.1 Fimbriimonadaceae bacterium
CTGCAGGTCGGCACGGTGGCTTCGCCCGGCATCGCCGTGGTGAACCTTGTTGGCCTGGAAAGCGCCTTCTTCGAAGCCTCGGTGCCCGAAGCGCGGCTGAGCCAGGTGGAGGTGGGCCAGGCGGTTGATGTCAGCGTCGAAGCCCTGCCGGGCGCCAAGCTCGCGGGCCGAGTCTCGGCTATCAACCCCTCTGCGGGCAGCGTAGGCCGGCTCTTTATCGTTCGAGTTTCGCTCGAAAGGCAGCCGGAGCAGCTGAGGGCAGGAATGTTTGCCGAAGGCGAGATTCTTCTGCGGGAAGTGGAGGGCGTCTATATGGTGCCTCTCGAAGCCGTGCTGGAGCAGGGCGGCGAGCGCATCGTCTATGTGCTGGATGGCGCCGATGGGGTGCGGCAGGCCAAGGTTGAGGTTCGCAAGACCGAAGGCGGCATGAGCCAAGTTCTCGGCCTCAGCCCAGGCGATGAGGTGGTGGTGCAGGGCCAGACCAAGCTCTTCCCCGAAAGCAAAGTCCGCATTGCGGCTGAAGGCGCCGGAGCTTAAGCGCCATGCAGCTTACAAAACTCTCCCTCACCCGGCCCATCTTCATCTTGATGCTGATGTTGGGCTCGGTGCTCCTGGGCATCTTTGCCTGGACCAACATGCGCAAAGAGCTGGACCCCGAGGTTCAGTTCGGCGTCATCTCCATCACCACGGTGTATCCGGGCGCGGGCCCGGAAGAGATCAACAACCTCATCACTCGCGAAATCGAGGAGGCCGTCGCCGCCGTTCCTGGCATCGAAGACATTCTCAGCAGCAGCCAGGAAGGCGTCTCTGGTGTGGCCGTTCAGTTCGAAATTGGGCTGGACATGAACAACGCCTTGAACGAGGTGCGCGCCAAGGTGGACACCGTTTTGGGTCAGCTCCCTGAGGGAGCTGAGCGGCCCATCATCGATAAGCTGGACACCGCCAGCGAGCCGGTGCTGACCATGGCCATAAAAAGCGAAAGCCTGAATGCCCGGCAGCTGCGCGACTTGGTGGACAACGTCCTGAAGGACCAGATCAGCCAGGTGAAGGGCGTCGCCCGCGTCGTTGTCTCCGGCGGCGAAGAGCGGGAGATTCAAGTGAGGCTCAAGCGCGACCAGCTCATGCGCTATGGCGTGGGCATCAGCGACGTGCAGCAGGCCATCCGCGCCGCATCGGTGAACATCCCCGGCGGCCGCATCGTCGAGGGCAGCTCGGAATACAGCGTCCGCTTCCTCTCCGAGTTTCAGTCCGTTGAGGAGATGAAGGACGCCTTCATCACCATCAGCGACGGCCAAGGCCCGCGCGGCGAGCAGCAGATTGTGCGGCTGGGCGAAGTGGCGGACATCCTGGACGCCTCGGTTGAAAAGCGCACCAACAGCCGGCTCGATGGCAGCGACGCCATCATCATCACCATTCAAAAATCGCGCGAAGGCAATGCGATTGAGATTTCAGACGCTTTGCAGAAGCCTGGCTTTGGCGGTGAATCACTGCTCGGAGCCATGGAAAAGGAGCATGGCGTCGAGTTCGTCATCACGCTCGACACCGCAAAGAACATCAACGAGTCGCTCTTCGACCTGCAGTTCGCCATCGCCTTTGGCATCGTGCTCGTCACGGCGTCGATCTACCTCTTTCTTCACAACCTGCGCGGCACGCTGATCGTTGCGCTGGCGATTCCGATCTGTCTGGCTCTGGCCGTGGCGGCCATGTGGGTGTTTGGCTTCACGCTCAACAACCAGTCGCTGCTCGCCCTGAGCCTGGCCATCGGCGTGCTGGTGGATGACGCGATTGTCGTCATCGAAAACATCTACCGCCACCTCACGATGGGCGAGCCTCCGGCGGAGGCGGCCTTGAATGGACGCATGGAGATTGGCCTCGCGGCCATCGCCACCACCACGGTGGACCTCGCGGTCTTCATTCCGGTGGGCTTCACCGGCGGCGTTGTGGGCCAGTTCTTCAAGCCGCTCGGCCTCGGCTTTGCCGCCTGCGTCTTCTTCTCGCTTCTGGTGTCGTTCACCGTCACCCCAATGCTGGCCAGCCGCTGGTATCGCCAGGGCGAGGACTGGGAGAACCCCAAGGGCCGCTTTGCTCAGTGGTTTGAATCGCGGTTCCACGCCTTTGCCGACGCCTATGCGCGCTCGGTGGCGGCGGCGCTGCGCAACAAGTGGAAGGTCTTCTGCGGCGGCTTTGTCGGCCTGCTTTCGGTCTTCGCCTTCATTGGCGGCAGCACGGTCATCGCCGAGGGCCCTGAGTTTGCCAAGCAGGCCGTGCCTGCGACGCTCTCTGGCTTGGCGCTGCCGATGTTCATCGCCTGCAGCGTGATCGGTGTCCTCGCCTTTGCCGTCATCCTGAAGGTTAAGAAAACCGTGCGTCCCGGCATCCTGCTGTGGGGGCTGGCGTTTGGCTTGGTCTTCCCGGCCAGCTCGTTCACAGGCTATGCCTATCGCAACCTCTATAAGAAGGAGGATGTCTTCAAGTTCCGGTTCTTCCCGGGCGCCGACAATTCGGCGGTGGACATTGTGATGGAGCTGCCCAGCGCATCCAGCCTGGCTGAAACCACCCGCGTTGTCAAGCTGATCGAGGGCCGCATCGAGGGCCATCCCGACATCAAATCGGTGGTGAGCACCATCGGAAGCCGCACCAGCGGCTTTTCGCAGGCCGACAGCGGAACCCAGTTTGCCGCCGTCCGAGTGAACCTTCACGAGAAGAAGGCCATCCTGGACACACTGCAGTTCTGGGTGGACCACGAAGAGGAGCTGCGCGAAAAGAACGACGAGATTGTCGCGGGCGAACTGCGCAAGATGGTGGGCCGAGTGCCCGGCGTGCGCATCGACGTGAATGAATCTGGCGGCTTTGGCACGGGCGCGGCGATTCAGATCGGCCTGCGCGGCGCCGACCGTGAGCTCCTTTTGGACACGGCCCAAGAGATTGAATCGAGGTTTGCTGCCGGCGAAATTCGCGGCGTCATCAGTCCGGCGCTCAGCACCAAGCCTGGCAAGCCCGAGCTGGTGGCCCGACCGAACCGAGCCAAAATGGCCGATCTTGGTCTGACTTCATCTCAGGTGGGCGGAACGCTCCGAACGATGTATGAGGGCGACAACAGCGCCAAGTACCGCGTGGACGGCCGCGAATACGACATCCGCGTGATGCTGGCCGAGGACGACCGCAACGATGCGGCGCGGTTCTCTACGGTGCCCATCACCTTCCAGCAGGGCCAGCCAATCTTTTTGGACAGCGTTGCCGACGTGAGCCAACAGGTGGGCGTGGACAAAATCGACCGCAAGGCGCGGCAGCAGGAAGTGGTCGTTGAGGCCAGCCTGCTTCCTGGCTATGCGGCGGGCTCGGTTTCGGCGCAGATCGATCGGTGGCTGGAGGACGAAAAGCTCATCCCGCCGGGCGTGATCTATGCCCCGGGCGGCGAAGCCGATATTCAGGCGAGAAACTTCATTTACCTTGTCACTTCATTGGTGATTGGCGTGGTGCTGGTCTACATGCTGCTGGCCTCGCTCTACGACAACCTGGTCTATCCCTTCATCATCCAGCTCGCCCAGCCGCAGGCCTTCGTCGGCGCGCTGCTGGCGCTCATGATCACCGACAAGCCGCTGAACATCATCGGCTTCATCGGCCTCATCGCGCTGGTGGGATTGGTGGGCAAAAACGCGATTCTGCTGGTGGACTACGCCAACACGCTTCGGGGGCGAGGCATGGACCGCTTTGAGGCGCTGGTCGAATCGGGCCGCACCCGCCTTCGGCCGATCATGATGACCACGATCTCGCTGCTGGTGGGCATGCTTCCGATTGCGCTGGCCATTGGCCGGGGCTCGGAGTTCCGCGAGACCATCGGCATCATCATCATCGGCGGCATCACGCTCTCGACGGTGCTCACGCTGTTCGTCATCCCGGCCAGCTACGTCATCTTCGACGGTCTCAGCGAGAACCTGCAGAAAGTGGCGCGTTTCCTCAGCCCCGCTAAGGCCGGGCAGGGTAAACCGTGAGGCAGAGGATTTCTCACGAGCATTGACCGACTCCGCGCCCTGAGCCCCACCTTTGCGGTGGGGCTCGCCCTGGCCCTCCTCATTGCCAGCATTTGGGGAGGGCCTCCTGCCGCTTGGGCCTCGGCGGCGGCCTCGGCCTTTGTCGTCCTTCCCGAGCTGTGGATAGCGCTCCGCAGCCGCAAGCTCGATATCAATCTCCTGATGTTCGCCGCTGCCGCCGGCTCGCTGGCGATGGGGCTGGCGCAGGAGGCGGCGATTCTGCTCTTTCTGTTTGCGCTTTCGCATGTGCTGGAGGGCTTTGCGCTGGGCCGAACGAGGTCGGCGATCGATGCCCTCGCCAAGCTGAGGCCGACCACGGCGACGGTGATTCGGGGGGGAGCCGAGGTCGTGATTGCGGTTGAGGAAGTGCGGCCGGGCGACCAAGTCCGCGTCATCCCCTACACCCGCGTGCCAGTGGATGGCGTGATTGTGGAGGGCCGGAGCATGGCGGACGAATCGACTCTGACTGGCGAGGCTGAGCCGGTCTCCAAGTCGCCCGGAAGCCTGCTCGCCGCGGGAGTTCAGAACCTTGAGGGCTCGGTCATTTTGGAATGCACGGCCGCCGCCGGAGACAGCCACATCGAGCGCGTGCAGAAGATGATGGACGACGCCATGGCCGAGCGCTCTCCGGGTGAAAAGGTGGGCTCCTGGTTTGGCGCGCGCTACACGCTGGCCGTCTTTGCGTTTTTCTTCGTGTCGCTGGGCATCCGTCTGCTCATTGGCCAGCCGCTGGGCGACAGCCTTTTGGCCAGCCTGGCGGGCTTTGTGGCGCTCTCGCCCTGCGCGTTTGTTTTGGCGGCCCCGGCGGCGTCGCTCAGCGCCCAGGCCTTTGCCGCCCGGCGAGGCGTCTTGGCT
>JBGSIR010000343.1:0-2152 GCA_041742415.1 Fimbriimonadaceae bacterium
GAGCCGGCCCGCCGGAATGCCAGTCGTCGCCGTGAGAACTTCAATGTCCTGACCATCGGAGATGCCGTTGGCCAGCGCCGCAGCGGTTCCTCGCAGCATCAGCACCGCAGACCCCTCCTCAACCGGAACCGATCGCTCGCCCGTGAGAACGCCGCGCACCCGCAGCCGCCAAACTCCGTTCGGGGAGATCTGCTCTGGCAGACCCAAGAGAATCGCTGTGCTGGGCTCGCCGGAAAGGGCCTGGCCCGCCGCTGGGGTGTTGAGCGCGGCGGCGTTCTGCGGGCAGATTTCGTTGAAGCCGGCCGTCGGAAGCTCTCTGCCGTTCGGCAGCTTGATGGAGACCTTGGTCTCCGCCGGGCCAAAAGCGGCGCCCTCGGGGCCCCAGCCAAGCACAGAGCGAGTGGGATAGGTGCGGCTCAGAAGCTCGCCGTTCTGCACCATCAGGCCGATGGGGTCGCCCTCTGCGGTGAAAAAATCGGCGTTGATGGCCGCCACGGCGCCGGTTCGCACGGCGATGTCCTCTACGGTCTCGCGCGCCGGGGCGCCCGGGGAGCCGAAGACCGACTTCATGCCCAAAGCCGAAACGCCGCGAAGTCCGACGGCTCTTGGGCTCCAGCGCAGGGTGTGCACCATGAGCGGCTTGGCGGCGTCGATTTCCGCCCGATACACCAATCCAGGCGCGGGCGACTTCTCCCAGACCCCGCTTTGCGCGCAGGCCAGAGAGGGAAAGAGCAGGACGGTCAGGCAGAGTCGGCGCATGGGCTCTCGAGCAGTTCGAGCCTACCCGCGTCGGCGTCCAGACGTCCGCGAACCCCCAGGGGGAAGCTCAGCATGTTGGACATGTGGCCAAAGGGCCAGCCAATGATGGTCGGCACATCCACGCCTTCCAGCCGGTCTTCCACGATGCGGCGCCATGGCCAGCCGCCAATGCCCTCATCCTGCCGCTCGTCGCTGCGGGTCATCTCGCCGATGACGATGCCCGCCGCCTCCTGCAGCTTGCCCAGATTGCGAAGCTGAGTGAGCATGGCGTCGATGCGGTGCGGGTGTTCGTCCACGTCCTCGATCACCAGAATCTTGCCCTTGGTCTGCCACTCATCGGGCAGGCCGATGCTGTCGGTGAGCAGGCAGAGGCATCCGCCGCTGATCTCTCCTTCGGCCGTCCCACCGTGCAGGGTTTCGGCGCGGGGATAGTCCACGGCCAGGCTGTCTTCGCCCAAAAGCAGGCGGCGGAGCGACTCGTACACCCAGGGCTCGCGGTCTACGCTGAGCGTGATGAGCATGGGGGTGTGCATCGAGACGGCGCCGCGCCTCTGGAAGGCCAGATGGAGCGTGGTGACGTCGCTGAAGCCGCAGAGCATCTTGCCCGAGGCGGCGGCGGCGGCGAAATCGACGTGCGGCAGCAGGCGGGCACAGCCATATCCGCCGCGCGAGCACATGACGGCGCTCACGTCGGGGTCGGCAAAGGCTTCGTTGAGCGAGCGGGCGCGGGATTCATCCGAACCCGCCAGATGGCCGTCGCGCTCAAAGGCTCCTTCGGCAAAGTCGACCCTCAGGCCCCAGCTTTCCAGCAGGCGGGCGCCTCGCTCGGCTTGGTCGGGCCGCAACGCCGAGGCGGGGGAGACCACGCGAACGAGGTCTCCCGGCTTGAGGGCCTTCGGTTTTTGCATCAGTCCGCAGGCGCGATAACGACGCTGCGATGAGGCTCTTCGCCTTCGCTGTAGGTTCGAATGCCTTCGATCTCGCTGAGCACCTGGTGGATGACTCGGCGCTCAAAGGCGGGCAGGCTGTCCAGGACGGCCTCTTCTCCGCGCTCCAGAACTTCGGCGGCGATGTCGCGGGCCTGCTTTTCCAGCACGCTGCGCCGTCGGTCGCGGAATCCGTCGCCATCGAGCACCACGCGCACGCCGCTCTCCAGCCGGCGTCCGGCGATGATGTTCATCACGGACTGCAGCGAGTTCAGCACTTCGCCGCGGCGGCCCACAAGGAAGCCGGCCTCTTTGCCGCTGAGCTCAAGGTGAACGTAGCGGCCCTGCACGCGGGCGCACTTGGCCTTGGCCTTCAGTCCGCTTTCGGTGATCAGAGAGTTCAAAACGCCGGCGAGCTCCTGGCCGTCCTCTTCGGTGGCCACGGGCTCAGGCTCGTTGGGGTCCAC
>JBGSIR010000344.1:0-2078 GCA_041742415.1 Fimbriimonadaceae bacterium
CTCGCGGTCGGGGGCTCGGCCAAGCTCGGCGGTGAGCACCACCGGCACGTCTTCGGCCTTCAGGCGGTCCACCATTTCGGCGGCGTCGCGCCCGCCGATGATCATGGGCTTCAGGCCAAATTCGGCGGCAATGTCGAGCGCGCGCTCGATCTCGCGGGCCTGGTTGGCTTCAAAGGCGGTGTGCCGGCCGCTGAAGGCAGGGGCCAGGGCCGTGAGGCTCTTTCGTGCGGGAGCGTCTGCTGGCACACTGGGGTCAAAGTCGATGCCTTTGGCCAAACCAGCGGCGTCGGAGAGGCTCTGACGAATCTGGGCGATGACGCCGAGAATATTGGTCGGATAGCCTTGGCCCGGAGCGCGGCGGAATGAGACTCCGGCGGCGGTCTGAGCATTCAGGACGCGGCCGTCGCCCTCTTCCAGCATCTCAACCAGCGACATCCATCCGCGCAGTCCGCCCCGGGCGGAGCCCATGAGACCGGCGGTAACGCCGTTTCTATGGTCCATCACGGAGCGGGTGAGCTGCAGGTTTTCGGCGGCCACCCAATCGGCCTCCAGGCCCTTTCGGTTGCCGGTCCACATGGTGGCGGGAGCCGTTTCCACAACTCCGGGGCGGCTTTCGCTCACGTCTTCGGGCAGCTTCAGCCCGCCAGAAATGAAACCGTCAATGAACCCGGGATAGACGCGCTTGCCAGTGCCGTCGATGGCATTAAGCCCGCTCGGGGCGCCGGAGGCGGGGCCGACATAGGCGATCGTCCCACCGCGCACGGCCACTGCGCCTCCGGAGATCATCTGCCCATTCCCGAGCTCGATGTCGGCGCCGGTGATGACAAAGTCTTGAGGGGCAGGTGGCGCCTGTCCCCAGGCGGCCGATGCGGCCAGCAAAAGCGCGCCAACTGAGGCGCGGAGTCGATGAGACATAGGTGTCCGCATTCTGCGGGTTTTTCGATCCAATCCGCAAGAAAATCGACACGATTCGACACAAAAATGCCGCTGCGGGCGCAAGAGCGGCCCACAGCGGCTTTTGAAATCAGCTGGCTCGGTTCTTGCGTCGGCGAGCCAGAAGGGCGGCTCCACCGGCCAATGCGAGCAGGGTTGCCGGCTCGGGCACGGCTTCAGCGCGAACGTTGTCGAGGTAGGTCCGGTCGGCGCCGTTGCGGATTTCGCCGCTGATGCCCATGTAGGTGAGACTGCCCAGCACAGAGCGAATCTGAGCTTCGCTGGCTGCGGCGCCGTTTGTTGCAAGGCCCAGCCGCCAGCCGCCAGCGGTGTTCAGGGTGATCTCCTTCGTGACGAGATCCGGGGTCACAACAATCGGCACGGATGCGTTGATGGTCGTCGTGCCGTTGGTCAGATAAACGCTCGGGACGTTGACATTTTGGAGAAACTCAGACCGGAAGTCGAAGGCGAAGATTCCGTCGTAGAGCGCCTCGCGGTCCACGCCTCCCATATTCGGGCTGAAATAGGTGGCAAGGTTGGCAAAGTCATTGCCGGTGAGCAGGCCAGGAGCAGCCCAGGTCGCCGAGCCGTCGAATGCCAGAGAGTTGATGTCGGCATTGGTGCCGCGCTGCCATCCCTCGCTGTCGGTGTCAAAAGAGAAGATGAATCCTTGAGCAAAGCTCGCCGCACCGAGCGAGCAGGCCAAAATGAGCGCCGAAAGCCGCATGGCCCTCAGTCTATAGCGCACAGTCGCCGAGCCCCCAGGCAAATCTGCTGCATTTTGCAAAAATGCGTCAGAAAATGAGCGCTTTGGCGCCCTTTTCTCAAGCCAATGGTGGGTCGGAGATGGACCAGCCGCCGTCCACGCGCAGGGTTTGCCCGATGAGCTGGGGCAGCTCGCCTCGGGCCAACAGGGCGACGGCTTCGGCAGCCTCTTCCGCTTCGCCCACTCGCCCCAGCGGCAGTCGCGCCTCCACCTTTGCCAGACGCTCGCCCACCAGCGAGCCCCTGCTCATCTCGGTAAAGGTGTAGCCCGGCGCCACCGCATTCACGCGCACGCCATGGGGCGCCAGTTCGATGGCGGCGTTGCGGGTGAAGGCTTCGACGCCCGCTTTGGCGGCGGCATAGACGCTTCGGTCCACCGC
>JBGSIR010000345.1:0-4882 GCA_041742415.1 Fimbriimonadaceae bacterium
CGGCGGCGCCGGGGCTGGCGGCCAGGCCTTTGGCGATCGGCTTAATGCCGGCCGCAGCGGCCTTGTCGTCGTCGATGCGGGGGTGCAGAAGCTGGTCGAGATGGCTGGCGTTGACGCGCTGAACGGCGGTCTCCTTCGTGATGAGCCCTTCGTTCACCATGTCCACCGCGATGCTGACGGCGGCGGGGCCGGTGCGCTTGCCGCTGCGGCACTGCAGCATGAATAAGCGGCCCTTCTCGATGGTGAATTCGAGGTCCTGCATGTCCTTGTAGTGCGCCTCAAGCTTGTTGCAGACGGCCACAAATTCGTCATAGATGGCCTTGTTCTGCTTTTCCAGCTCGCTGATCGGCACCGGGGTGCGGACGCCGGCGACGACGTCTTCGCCCTGGGCGTTCATCAGATACTCGCCGTAGAGCAGGTTCTCTCCCGTGCTGGGGTCGCGGGTGAAGGCCACGCCGGTTCCGCAGTCGTTGCCGAGGTTGCCATAGACCATGGCCTGCACGTTGACGGCGGTGCCGATCTCGTCAGGAATCTTCTCGGTGCGGCGATAGACGATGGCGCGGTCGGTGTTCCAAGATCGGAAGACAGCCTCGACGGCGCCCTGGAGCTGCACCCACGGGTCGCTGGGGAAGCCGTGGCCGGTGCGGGCCAAAACGTGGGCCAGGAATTCGCGGCTGGCGCGCTTCAGGTCCTCGGCGTCCAGGTCCAGGTCGTTGGTCACGCCCTTCTCGTGCTTGATCTTCTCGAAGATCTCCTCAAACTCCGACTTGTTCACGCCGAGCACGACGTTCGAGAACATCATGATAAAGCGGCGGTTGCTGTCCCAGGCGAAGCGCTCGTTGCCGCTCACCTCAATCAGAGCCTTCAGGCTGGCTTCGTTCAGGCCCAGGTTCAGGATGGTGTCCATCATGCCGGGCATCGAGAACTTGGCGCCGGAGCGCACCGAGAGCAGAAGCGGGTCGTTGGCGTCGCCAAACTTCTTGCCGAGGTCCTTTTCCAGGGCCTCCACGGCGGCGCGGACTTCGTCCATCAGGCCGCTCGGCAGCTGCTTGCCCGAGTTGTAGTATTCGGTGCAAACCTCGGTGGTGATGGTGAATCCGGGAGGCACCGGCAGGCCGATGTTGGTCATTTCGGCGAGGTTGGCTCCCTTTCCGCCAAGCAGATCCCGCATGGTGGAGTTTCCTTCCGGGAAGAGATAGACGCGCTTCTGGCTCATATTGAGTTGGCTCCAGGTCCGCCCACTTGCCCGCGCCTTTGAGGGGTTGCCGGACCGTTATTCCGGTGAGTCAGAATACCGGGCGGGTTCACTCGCCCCGGGGCCCTTCCCGGGCGGAGGTCCGCGCGCGCTCTTTCAGAGCATCGGGGATGAAAAGCTCATCGACCTTCGCGACCGCTGCCTCATCGGGGTCATGGCCTACACCTTCGCCCGGGTATCGGCCGCTTGCCGTTTGACCGCCGCCGACTACATCGATCTTGGACGGCAAACGTACATCCGGGTGAACGAGAAGGGCGGCGTGGAGCGCGAGATTCCCTGCCACCCTTCCCTTGCTGAATACCTGGATGCCTGGCTCGCGGCCAGCGGGATCTCCGGGAGCAGCCCTCTCTTTCCCACCTTCACCGGAGCGGCGCACGATCTGCTCAGCGGCCGGGCGATGGCCCGCGATGAGGCGCTGCAGATGGTGAAGCGCCGATTGAAGCGGGCGGGTCTGCCGACGCTCTTCTCCAACCACTCCTTCCGGGCGACCGGCATCACGACGTTCCTCGAGAACGGAGGCCAGCTGGAGGTGGCGCAACGGATTGCCGGCCACGCGGACAGCGGCGCCACCAAAGGCTGCGACCGTCGCGCGACCCGGCTGGAGCTGTCGGAGATTGTGCGGGTCCAGTACTGACCTCACTCTTCATGAACAACGATTAGCGAGAGCGTCAGTTCGTAGGCTTCAATGTAGCGAACGTCCTCGAACACTCTGTAGCGATGCGAATCTCTTAAGCTGGGGAACCAAGCTCTTGCATCAACCCAATCTGATGCGTCTCCATCCAAGGTTGCACTCCATGCATGCGTTTCCTCATGTAGCTCTCGCCCTTTCTCAATGTGGAATTCGAAGTCAGGAAGTTTGCATTGATTGCGCTTGGACCAACACACTCTGTCTCCATCGGTGAGAATAGCAATAGCGGGCTCGTCGGTTTCATCGATCATTCGTAGGGTAGTTGCTTGAAGCGACGTCCTAAACTCAGCCGCAAGATAATCGGCTAGTTTGAAATCCATGCTTCCATTACGACAGAGGGGCCCGAAAATCGGGGTTGGCATCAGTAGTTCTGAGGCGAACACATTGGCTTGGACCTCCATTGTGCTTCCCTGGTAGCGATGAATCTGATCCTCTGTGCAAATCCAAAACTGGTTCTCGTTTGGATGAAGCACCCAGTGGCCAAGCTCATGTCCAATGGAAAAGCGCCCGCGCGGCGTTGCACTTTCACCTTTCCGAATACGAATAATGCCTGCGCTTCCTTTGCGGAGGAGCTGTGCCTCAGAGTTCTTGAGGTTGCCTTCCCTTACATCAACGTCCATTGCCCAGGTGATAGACTCTAGGTGGACTTCTTCAGCTGACTCTATGCCGAACCGGTCGATCACGTTGAGTGCTGCGCGCCGGGCCTGGTCTGCGCCAGCGCTAATCGTCTTGTGCATCAGCGCGTTCGTCTAGTGCTCGTAGTGCCTCAAGTAGTCCGTCGAGGTCATCTCCTTCGGCCTCCTTGTAGTTTCGATTGAAGACAGTCGCCGCTTGGCCTTCGCCAAGCAGTCCCAACCGTTGTTCGATCTCAAGCCGTTTTTCTTCTAGCGACATCGCCAGAGTGCAGGCATACGTCTGGAGTCGAGATTTGAACATTGTTCGGTTTTCGGTCGCCTGATTCAGCTCTGCCTTGCCTTTGGCCCGCTCAATATGCTTCGAGAGGCGTGCGTCAAATTCGGAAAAGTCAATGCTCAACATGTCCAAGAATTCGTCGAGTTCGTCTTCCTCCATTTCACGTGCATCGGTGATGAATCCCAAGAAGTCTGTCATCGCGGCATTAGAGCGTGGGCTTCTTTGCTTGTGGTTGTTATTGCTCATGATAGCTGTCTCTGGAGGTCTTGAAGGAAGGAGCGAGTTTTCCGTCGCAAGCGCTTTTCTGAGGCGTAGATGTCCTGTGTGGTCAATGCTTGCTGTTCAGCGCTGCCTTTACGAAGCAGCTCTCTGACTTCAGAAGGGGCAAGGCCTTTCTCGTACAAGCTCAACATTCTGCTACAGATAGCGTCTTCATCAAGCTCAACCATCAGGCTGTAGAAAAATTCATCGGCTTCCATCTGATCGCACGGTGCGGTGGCAGACTGATCAGGTGTATGGTTGGCAGTGCGCTCATCCAGAGGCCCACGCAATAGCTTGTTCTCCTTATGCTTACCCTTTGCATCAGTAATGCTCTTCACGGACGAGAAGAGGTGATTCTTTAGTGAGGTCAGTAGGGTAGGCGAGAGCGATGAGACGGTGGGGTCGTGTCGTTCCTTGGGCTCCCATCGTCTGTCGCCGGTGATTGTCTTACATATCGCTTCTGAAACGACATCCTGCGCGAGTTCACTCACGTCGGACTCACTCGGCCAGCTACGCCCTGAAACGAGGTTGTAGGAGTAGACGAAAAGTTGCTTGCGCAACATCGGCGTGAGTGCAGATTCTATTGCCTGCATCAAGTCTTGCCTCACTGCTGTTCCGGGACCTCCATGAGTGGATAGCTCAAGAATAGCGATGTTTGGCCACGGGTGGCAAAAACGGGCGGATGACTAGCTATCTCTAGATGACGGACCGCGAAAGCGGCACCGCAGTGAACATCATGGCCAAGAAGCCCACTTCTGGACTCAAGCCCGGCTCGGTTTCTCCGGCATCGGGCCAATACGAGATCATCGGCCCGCGTGGCGGGCAGACCGGACGCGAACGCACTTCGACGCAGGGAGAGCCTCTTCCGCCGACGCCGAAGCCCGGACAGACCTACAACCTCGTCGACCCCACTCGTAACGGAGCGGGACGACCCTGACCCATAAGGCGGCTCCGCCGCCTTCACCCTAATCCTATGACCTTTGAAGGAGCAATTATTAAAGAGCAAGGCATTCGCTTTGCTATCGTCATCGTTAAGCTTCATGTATTGCGGAATCATTTCGAAGCGAACCGCACGATTAATGGGTTCAGCCTTCAATTCGATGGAATCCCAGTCGTGCTGATGGCTCAAGACCATAGTGGAGTGCCTACCTACTTCGGACGACCGGATATCGTGCGGTTCCTTACAAAGACGCCCGTTCGTGCTATTCCTTGGCGGCGATTTACTGTGAGCTGAGATCAAACCTGCTTGCCACCGCCTGAAGCTCGCGCACAAACTGGGCGGGGTGGCCTGGGTACTTGAATCGGGCGGGAGGGCTTGCCGGAGGCTGACGGACTCCGTCCGATCCGAATACCCAGGTTTCCATCTCTTCACTCCCAAGTCCACGCCCACAACCCAGAACCTCCTCGAACGAAGCCCGCTGACCCCATGATATCACGATCTTCCTAGAACTCAAATCGGGTCACCCCGTCTTCACTGCGAGCCTGAGCCGACGACGACAGAAAATCCTGTGATGAATCAGGGCAACGCAGGCCCCTGGTGTGGAATGATGGTGGGCGCCAGTGTGCGGGGAATGAGATGGTGAGCCTGATTCTGACGGCGGCGCTGGCGGCCGTTGCCCCCGCCGAGACCCCAGCCGAACTTGCCCATCGCATCGCGGGCGGGGAAGTGGGCTCGCGGGCGAAGCTGGAGAAGGTGCACCGCTGGGTGGTCAGCAATATCCGCTACGACCATCAGGGCCTGGCCTCGGGCCGCGCCATTCGCGAGC
>JBGSIR010000346.1:0-2008 GCA_041742415.1 Fimbriimonadaceae bacterium
GCGGGCAAGACCACCTTCATTCGCGGCGCCCTGCGCGGGCTCGGCTTCGATGGCGCCGTACGCTCCCACAGCTTCTCGCTGATGGCGGTCTACGATGCGGCTCCGCCGGTGCTCCATGCCGATCTTTACCGACTTCAGTCCGCCGAAGGGCTCGGCCTGGAGGACTACTGGGACGACCACCTCTGCCTCATCGAATGGCCCGACCGTTTGCCAGGCCCGCCCCACGACCGGTGCTGGCGGCTGGAGCTTGGGCTGGAGGGCGAAGGACGCTTTGCGCGGCTCGCCCTTTTTGCGCACTAAGGTCCTTTCAGACCTTAAGGGCCAGGGTCAGGCTCGACGGGTCCACAGTCAGGTGGTCCAGCCGCGCAGTTCCCGTTCGAACCGCAGCTGCTGCCCGGATTAGAAATAATGTTTGTCCGAACGTTCTTGTAGGTTGGATCGCACCCTCCACTGTTGGTGTATTTCTTCGTGCATGCGGCGGCACGGCACTGCATGGAGCAGCATCCGCCTTGACTCGGGAAGAGAGGGTTGCAGTAGGTCAAGCAACAGTTGAAAGCCGGACCATAAGGTTCAACGTTGCATTGGCCAGTATCACAGCTGGATTGGGATACAGCATCACAGTTGAGGGGGGCAACCGTAGCCAATGCGGGCGACGCTTGCAGGATGGCGAGGGTGACGGCAAGCATGCCGATCAGATGAGCGATGAGGTGTCTTTTCATAGTGTTTCTCATTGGACAGGAAAGTGAATAGGCCTACGGGCCGCTGTGCCCGGGCGGCGGGATCATGGTGTGATGCTGCCATTTGGTCTTAACGGCGCCGGCTAGGTTGAGAGTGATCAGGAATTTGTCATGGGGTGATCTGTTCTGCTCAGGAGTTCTAAGGTTTCGGTAGATGTAATCATCAAAGGAGTAGTCAGCCTTGATGACGAACTCGCTCCCTTCCCTAGAGAGGTCCTCTCGATAGGCGTCCATCGTGGGCGTGTAATCAGGATGATTTGGCATCAAGGGTGGGAAACCGCTCCAAGAGCAGGCCAGCCCGCGCTCGGGGCTGTCAGCAGGGATAATCTTCGAGAAGCAAAGCTTCATGTCAAAGCCGTAAGGTTCGGCAAGGAACGTCCGCAAGACAGGGCTCACTGAGAGCCTGCCCATGCCCGGAGATTCATCGTATACATCGTAGTCTTCACTGTAGAGCGAGTAAGCCAGATAGAACTGCCTCATTGAATTCATGGCGTCGGCTTTATAACTCTCGACCCTCGCACGGCTAAACACGGGAAAGAGAACCGCCGCCAGAATCGCAATGATGGCAATGACGGTCAATATCTGAATCAAGCTCAGGGCTGCTCTTCGACTGCGCACTGGGTCACCTCCATTTTTGCGGCAGAGTCATCTGATCCCTTCGTCAGCTTGCTGATCGTTGTCCGGGCGGAATTCAGCAAGGCCGTGTCTTGAGACAGTGCAGTGATCCAAGCGGCCGCCGCCAACCATCCGCTTAGGATGAAGGCCGTGTGCCAGTTCTTGTGAAGCCTCTTCTTCATCTCGAATTTATGGTAGAGCAGTTTTGGTGGAAATTGAGCCATACGGTGAAAATCAATCCAAAATTCTGCCCCCCCCCATTTTTGGTTTAGTATGTTAGGCCATGCCTGTTGGGATCTGTCGTTGACCCCTTAACAGGTCACAGCTCCTGGCCACAGAGTAAAATTCCGGCTATGCCGAACGCGCAGGGAAGGGCGCGGCTCAAGGTGTTTGGCCCGGTGCGGGCGTGGACCGTCGAGGGCGGCGAGGTGAGCGGCCTCACACGGCCAGCCCGGGCCTTGGCGGCTCTGCTGGCGCTGAGCGAGCGGCCTCTGGATCGCCGGGAAGCCGCCGGTCTCATTTGGCCACAAGCCGAGCCCAGCCGGGCGCAGCTGAGCCTGCGCAATGCGCTCTCTCAGCTCCGCCGCATTCATGATGAGGCCATCGCAGCTTCTGGCGCCGGCTTGGCGCTGAACCCGGGCGCGGTCTCCTGGGAT
>JBGSIR010000347.1:0-4740 GCA_041742415.1 Fimbriimonadaceae bacterium
GCAGGCCCGAGGCCACCGACCCCGTGTGCCCCAGCGCCCGGCCCGCCTCGATGCGGGTGAGGCTGTAGGCGAAGCTCGTCTGATTCATGCCCAGCGGAGCAAAGATCCGCTCCTCGGCAAACTCGCGCAGGCTCCTTCCGCTGGCCCGCTCCACCACGAGCTTGGCCAAAAAGTAGCCGCTGTTGGAATAGCTGTATTCCGCTCCCGGCGCAAAGTTGAGGCTCTGCTGCGCCGCAATGAGTTCCAGCACCTGCCGGTCCGACTGCTCGCTGTAGGTTCCCCAGCCCATGAGATCCCAAAGGGAGTAGTAGTCGCGCAGCCCGGCCGTGTGGTTCAAGGCCATGCGCAGGGTGATTCCCTCGGCATAGGCGGGCAGCTCCGGAATGTGCTTGCGGATGCTGTCATCCAGCCGGAGGCGGCCGTCGTGCTCCAAAAGCAGAACGCAGAACGCCGTGACCTGCTTGCTGACGCTGGCCACAAAAAAGCGCGAATCAGGGGTCAGCGGCGCCTGCCGCTCCAGATCGGCCATGCCAAACGCCCGGCGATAGAGCACCTGCCCGCCCCGCTTCACCAGCACCGCCGCGCCCGGCGAAAAACTGTTGGCGCTCTCGGCAAAGAGGTGATCGATCCTCTGCTCCTGGGCGAGGCTGAGTCCAGGCGCCGGCTGAGCCAGCGCGAGCGCGGCGCCAAAGTGGGCCAACATGGCGCAACTTTACCGGCAGCCCCCGCCCCGGTTTCCCGCAGAGCTAGAATGAGCGTTGGAGTTGGCCGGGCGGCGGCCTTCCGGGCTTGTCCGGGGGGAGGAAAGTCCGGACTTCACAGAGCAGGATGCCCGGCGCAAGCCGGGGCGGGGCGACCCGACGGAAAGTGCCACAGAAAACAAACCGCCAATGGCCTCTTCGGAGGATCAGGCAAGGGTGAAACGGTGGGGCAAGAGCCCACCAGCGCGACGGGCAACCGGCGCGGCTAGGCAAACCCCATTCGAAGCAAGGCCAAATAGGGGGGTGATGACCTGGCTCGGAGAGCCCCCGGGTTGGCCGCATCAGCCAAATCGCCGCACAAAGACAGAATCCGGCTTATAGGCCAACTCCACTTCCCCTCTTCACTCTGTTCCAGGACAATTTGTCCCGGATCAGAGTGGATTTGTCCTGAACATCCGATATTATAGGCATATGGCATCAGGAGCATTAACGGCGCTTTTCGGCGCGACGGGCGGGCGCGTGCTCTTGGCGCTGAGCCTGCTTCGCGAAGCCTCACTCGCCGAACTCGCTCGGGTGGCCGGGGCCGACCCCAGCCTGGTTAGGAGAAAGATCGATGCTTGGGAGCTTCAGGGGCTTGTTCAATCCCGATCCCTCGGCACGGCCAGGCTCACCAGTTTCAATCCGCGATTCCCCGGCTGCTCAGAACTGCTGAGCCTTCTGGAAGAGCTCGAAAAGACCGAACCTCAGTTGGCCGCCAGGGCTCTCACCATCCGCCGACGCCCACGCCGAAAGAGCAAGGAGCTCGGGCTTTTGAGCCCCGACCAAGAGGGCTCGCCGTGGAATTGAAGCCAGAGCCTGAGCTCATTGAGTTTGCATGGTTGCCTGATCGCGAACCAATCAATGGCCAGCAATTAGCGTTGCGCCTTCGGAATACAACGAAAGATGCACCAAAGCAAACAATTCTCTGGCCACACTTAGACACCACGAAATACATGCTCACGATGATGAGCCAAATATCCTTGGTGACCGCTAAAAAGGTTTATTTTCATTGACATATCTATTCCCAAGCACTCCGGAGACGCTAATTCTCTAGAAATCAAAATCTGACCATTCGACTCAAACGATATAAAGCCAGAATCAAATGACTTGTCAATATTTGGCAGCAAGAGGAAACCATTACACTTGTCAAGGCGTTCAGTTGGGCTAGAGTCCCTCCAGGGCTTGATGTGAGATGCTACTAAAAGGCTGACTTCCTTGAATCCTGTAACAGCACATTCGCCCCAGAGCAAGATAAGCTTCTGACGAAACTCCCCTTGACCAAGCCGAATTGAAACCTGAGACTGGCGCTCGGTATCTGTGACTGAAGTATCTCGCAGGATAGAAACAACATCTCCACTTTCCGATTCACTAACATATTTGTCGATAAATCTACTAAGCCAAATCATGGCGGAATGATACTTATTATTATTATCTATATTCATTTTTACGTAGTCATTATCAATGCTCAATTGCTCATTCACTGATTTGAATACTTCCCACGTCGGGATATCCAGCAAAGAAGTACTCAAGATGCCCTTCGCCTTAACAAGCGGGTTCAATATCGTTCTAATGGCGCTCTCATATGTTGATGCACTAGATGCTTTCAGCCCCGAACTTTCCATCGACTCTTTAAACTCAATCCAGCCTCTACTACGCACTTGTCGTGCAGATTACCATGGCAGGGCCACTTATCCAACACTTCGCGCTTGAAATATCCAGATGATGAAATCGAACTCGATCATTCGACCAGTATCATTGGCTCCTAGGCGCTCTTCTGGAGCTTCTTGTAGTACGCCTCGGGGTTCTCCAGGCGAGGGACGTCGTCGAAGCTGAGGATGCGCTTGGCTTCATCCAGGCTGGTGACGCCGTTGACGATTCGGTCAAGGGAGTCTTCCTGCATGGTGCGGTAGCCGTAGTAGCGGACCACTTCGCGGATGCGCTCGATGGGGGCGCGCTGCTGAACGAGTTCGGCGCTTTCGCTGGTCACTGGCATGATCTCGTGGATCGCCATGCGGCCTTTGTAGCCCTGACCGTGGCACTTGGGGCAGCCCACGGGGCGCCACAGCTTGGCCAGGTCGGTGCTGCCAAAGCTGTTTTCCAGCAGCTCGATCTCGTCCGGGGTCGGGGCGCTGTCTTCGCGGCAGTGCGGGCAGAGCCGGCGAATGAGGCGCTGGCCCATGGCGCCCACCAGCGCCGTCGAAAGGTTGCTGGCGTCCACGCCCATATCCAGCAGGCGGGGCAGGGCGCCCGGCGCGTCGTTGGTGTGAAGGGTTGAGAGCACCATGTGGCCCGTCATCGAAGCCTTGATGGCGATCTCGGCGGTCTCGCGGTCGCGGATCTCACCGACGAGCACGATGTCGGGGTCCTGGCGCAGGATGGCCCGGAGCTGGCTGCCAAAAGTCAGGCCGACTTTCTCGTTCACCTGCGACTGGTTGATGCCGTGGATGTCGTATTCAACCGGGTCTTCGCAGGTCATTACGTTGTTCGTGGGCTTGCGAATCTCGTTGAGCGCGGCATAGAGCGTGGTCGTTTTGCCCGAGCCGGTGGGGCCGGTGACAAGGAAGAGGCCGTAGGGCCGGTTGATGAGCTTGCGGAACAGCACCAGGTTGTGCTGGCTAAAGCCCAGGTCGTCCAGCTTGCGCAGAGCGTTGGATTTGTCCAGAAGGCGCATGACGATGCGCTGGCCGTAAAGGCTGGGCAGAATCGAAACGCGCATATCCACCACGCGGCCGTCGCACTTGATGCTGATGCGGCCGTCCTGCGGGATGCGCCACTCCACAAGGTCCACCTCGGCCATGATCTTAAACCGGGCCGTGAGCATGGGGGCGATGGCCTTGGAATATTCCTTGATCTTGATGAGCTGACCGTCGAGGCGCACGCGCACCTCCACCATCTTCTCGCGGGGCTCGATGTGGACGTCGGAGACCTTCATCTTGATGGCCATCTCCAGCAGTTCGTCCACCATCTGCACCACCGAGCCATCCGGCTCGACGCGCACGTCGAATTCCTGGTCGTTGGTGACCTCGATTCCGCTCTTCTCCTGCATCGCCTTCATCTGGGCGATGGGGTTGAAGATTTCGGAGATAAAGGACTCAATCCGCTCCGCCGAAGCGAGTGCCGGAATGGCCTCCATGCCGGTGATCCGCTGGACTTCTTCGAGCCCCTCCAGATCGGCCGGGTTCTTCATCGCCACGACGATGCCGTCTTCGCGGCGGGCAACGGCGATCATGCTGCGCTCTCGGCACAGGGCCTCGGGCAGCATCCGAGCGACAGCGGCAGAGGGCTCCGCGTTCTCCAGCTCCCAAAGCTCGACGTCGTATTGGGCAGCAAGGGTCTTGAGCAGGAGGGCTTCGGTGATAAAGCCATTCTCGACCAGGGTCTGGCCAAGGGGCTTCTTGCCCACCTTTTGAAGCTGAAGCGCCTCAGAAAGCTGATCGGTTGTGATGACGCCAAGGTCCACCAGCAGGTCGCCCAACCGCTTCCAGCGATAGGATTTGGCCATGCTGGCTTGAGCGGTGTCCAATATCGGCGCTTCGGCCTGCTCAAAAATTTCCGGAACCAGGGGCCCGGGCGCACTTTGCGCATCGGCCTGAGCGAAGGGCGGCGCGATGTGGAGCATGGGCGGCTCGGTCGAATCAGGCTCCGACTCGGAATCCTCCCACTTCATTTCGGTCGTGTGGATCGGCTCCGGCTCGTGCGCAGCGCGACTGAAGGGCGACATCGCCACGGGGGCCGTCTCCTCCAGGCTCTCTTCGATCAGTTCAGGCTTCCACTCGGGAACGCTTTCGGCAGCGGCCACTTTGGACCAGTCAAACTTCGGCGCCTCGGGGGCGGGCTCGGCTTCAATGGCTGCTTCCGGCTCGTCAAGCTCCATCTCCGGCTCTGCCTGAGGGAGAACCGCCGGGGCAGCGCTGACAGCAGGCTCGGCGTCCGCCGCCTTCAGCCAACCAAACTTCGGCGCCTCGGGGGCGGGCTCGGGCTCCGCCGCGGGTTCGGCAGC
>JBGSIR010000348.1:0-4154 GCA_041742415.1 Fimbriimonadaceae bacterium
AGATCGACCGCCGCCTCGCCGAGATTGCGCCACAGCTTCACGCTTTGGAAAAGGCGCTGGGCGGGCGCAGGTTCTCCCCGTGAGTGGCCTTGGCGGGAGCGCGTGGGGATCGAACCCACCCAGCGCAGAACGCGCCGCGCACGGTTTTGAAGACCGGGGGGCACACCAGCACCCATCCGCCCCCAAAGGACATCTTTAGGATACGCCCTGCGGGGCGAACTGTTCGGACATCCGCCGTATAATTTGGCCTGTGAGCCTTGGCGAGCAGTTTCAGGATCAGGGGTGGGCGGTGGCCAGAGGGCTCATTTCGCCCGAAGAAGCGTCGGCCATTCGCGGCCATGTGATGGAGCTGCGCCAGACCGCCCGGCCCGGCGACGATGTGCCCTTGGACCCCGCCAGCGCCGACCCTCTCGCCCGCTATCCCCGCCTGATGCACCCTCATCGCTATGATGAAGTCTGCCGGGCGTTTATGCTGGACGCACGGATTGGCGAAGCGCTGCGCGGAATGATGGGCGAGGAGCCGGCGGCGGTGCAGACCATGGTCTATTTCAAGCCGCCCGGCTCTCGGGGGCAGGCGCTTCATCAGGATCAGTTCTATCTGCGCGTGAAGCCCGCCACCTGCGTGGCCGCGTGGATGGCGCTTGACCTTTGCGACGAGGAGAACGGCGGCATGATGGTTGTGCCTGGCACGCAGGATTTGCCAGTGCTCTGCCCGATCGAGGCGGACACCACGGCGAGCTTCACGGCGGTGACCGTGCTCCTGCCCGAGGGCTCCGAGCCCGAGACTCCTCGTCTGGAGCCGGGCGACGTGCTCTTCTTCAACGGAAGCCTGGTGCATGGCAGCGGGCCCAACCACAGCGAGGACCGATGGCGGCGGGCCATCATCGGCCACTACGCCCCGGCCTCCACGGCCTCCATAGGCAGCTGGTACGGCGAGGCCTGGAGCTTTGAGGGCGAACCTTTGAGCCTTCCGAGCGAAGGCGAGGACACGCGCTGCGGAGTCTTTGTGCCGGGCGGCATTGAGATGCGGGATCAGGACTACGTCGGCCCCCTGCACGCGCATTAGCGGTTGATCACGCTTCTTGACTCAACTCAACATTGGGCTGCGATAGGCTGGGGCTAGGAGTCGGCGGTCAACCCTCTCAGGCCCTCCGGGCCAGCTCTCCCAATCTTGGGAGAGCGGTTTGCTTTGCCCGAGGAAATGAGGAGGCCCGAGAGCTAAAGAAAAAGCCCCCTGCCGGCGGGCGCCGGAAGGGGGCAATGGGTCACCCGATCGAGCTGCTTAGTAGTGGAGGTGCGCCCGGTCGACCTTGCCTCGGAACACCCAATAGATGCCTGCCGTGTAGGCCAGCACAAAGGGCACGCCGATGATGGCGATGATGAGCATCACCGTCAGCGACTTTTCGGAGGAGGCGGTGTTGGCGATCGTCAGGCTGAGGTCGGGGTTGAAGACTCCATCTGAGCCGATGGCCGGAACCAAGTTCGGGAACATGCCAAAGCCGAACAGAGCCAGCAGGGCGACAATCGAGCCCGTTGAGTTCAAGAACGCCCGCAGATTGGTGCCCTTGGTGAACTCTCGGGGGATGTTGAGGATGAGGAGGATGGCGATGACCGGGAGGACCAAGAGCCAAGGGCTCGCCGTGAGCGCGGCCACAAGCTGGGGAACCCAGATGAACGTGGCGATCGAAAGCACCACAAACATGGTTATGAAGGCAAACATGGCTTTCTTCATCCAGCCTCGCGCCTGCTCCTGCAGCTCACCGTCGGTCTTCAGCACCAGATAGCTCGCGCCGTGCATGGCAAAGAGGCTGAGGGTTGTGAGGCCGAGGATGATGGGGAAGGGCCGCATCAGCAGGAAGAAGAAGCCGCCGGTGTAGTCCCGCTGGGCGTCCAGAGGGATGCCCATGGCGACGTTGCCGAGAGCGACTCCCATCAGGACAGGCAGAAGAATCGAGCTGACGGCAAATGAGCGGTCCCAGAACTGGCGCCACTTGGGCGACTGCTCTTTGGAGCGGAACTCGATGGAGACGGCCCGAACGATGAGCCCCAGCAGCACCAGCATGAACGCCATGTAGAAGCCGCTGAAGACGGTGGCGTAGACGTCCGGGAAGGCCGCGAAGAGCGCGCCGCCGCCCGTGAGAAGCCAGACCTCGTTGCCGTCCCACACCGGGCCGATGGCGTTGAGCACCACGCGGCGGTCGGTGTCGTTTTTGGCGAAGAGGTGCCAGACGCCCGCGCCCAGGTCAAAGCCGTCGAGGATGGCGTATCCGGTGAGCAGAACACCCACGAGGATGAACCAGATGATTTGCAGTGCTTCGTAGCTCATTTGTGCATCGCCTCCAGGGGAGACATAGCCTCTTTGCCGAGCTCGCCCTTGTGGTCTTCGTCTTCGGTGAATTCAGGCCCACGCTGGAACCGGCGGTTGAGGAGGTAGATGAAGAGGAAGCCCAGCAGGCCGTACATGATGACGAACATGGCCAGCGACATCCACAGCTCGGGGGCGTCAACTTTTGGCGAGACGCCCTGAGTGGTGGTCTGGAGGCCATACACGGTCCAAGGCATGCGGCCGAGCTCGGCGACGAGCCAGCCGAACTGGTTTGCCAGGTGGGGAAGAGCGACTGCGGGCACAAAGGCTTTGAGCAGCCATCGGGTTTTGAAGAGCCGACCCTTGGGAAGCAGCGCGACAGCGAGCCAGCCCATGGCAAAGAGCGTTACGCCGATGATGATCATCCAGTGGAAGAACTGGTAGACCGGCTGAACAGCGGGGTAGGCGCTGGGGGCGCCGGCTTCGGCGGCTTTGGCCTCCAAAGGAGCCCGGCCATCAAGATACTTCTGCTGATCTTCTTTGGACAGCAGGAAGTCGATCATGCCAGGGATGACGATGCCGTCCACCGATTGAGTTTCGTCGTTGTAGATGCCAATCAGGGTCACTTCCAGCGGCTTGGTGGGGTCCATGTGTCCCTCCATGGCGGCAAACTTCGTCGGCTGATTGACGGCGACGTACTCGGCGCTGATATGACCGCTGACCATCTGAAGAGTGCTGACAATGGCCACAACCCAAACAGCGATGGTCATCGACTTCTTGGCGAATTCAATGTGCCGGTTCTTCAGCAGATAGTAGGCGGAGACGCTGGCCACCAGCATCGCGCCGGTGACAAAAGCTCCCAAAAGCACATGGCCCAGGCGGTCCATGGAGCTCGGGTTGAACACCATCTCCCAGAAATTTGTGATTCGGGCTCGGGGGCCGAGCTCGGTCATTTCAAGGGTGTAGGCGCTGGGCGTCTGCTGCCAAGAGTTGGCGACGACGATCCAAATGGCGCTGAACATGCTGCCCACCCAAACCAGGATCGTGGCGATGAAGTGCATGCGCTTGCTCACCTTGTTCCAGCCGAAAACAAGGATTCCGAGGAAGCCTGATTCGAGGAAAAAGGCGAAGATGCCCTCAGCGGCGAGCGCGCTGCCGAAGATGTCTCCGACAAAGCGGCTGTAGTTGCTCCAGTTAATGCCGAACTGAAATTCGAGGGTGATGCCGGTGGCGACGCCGACGCCGAAGATGATGGCGAAGACCATCACCCAGAAGCGGGTCATGTCGTGGTAGAGCTGTTTGCCCGTCTTCAGGTAGAGCCCCTCCATGATCACCAGGATCATGCCGAGGCCGATGCTCAGCGGCGGAAAGATATAGTGAAAGGCGGCAGTGAACCCAAACTGGATTCTGGCCAAGAGTTCTGCGTCCATAAGGGAGTGAAATGGCCGATTCTTGTGACAGCAGTGTCAAGAACGGCGTCCTCCACGCTCATATTGGGCATGGCGCAGCGCTGATAGAAATGATGACGGAAGTGTGCCGTTACTCCTGACAAGCCACGGCCAATTCCGTCAATTTTTCACTTCTTTTTGCGCCGGACGGGCTTCTTCTTGCTGGGACCTTGGGCGGCCTTGGCCTTGATCAGCTCGGCGGCCTGCTCCAGCGTCAGGCTTGTCGGGTCGGTTCCTCGGGGAAGGGTTGCGTTCACCGTGCCGTTGGTCACATAGGGGCCAAAGCGGCCATCCAGCACCTTGATTTCGCCTTCGATGCCCTCAAACGTGCCGAGCTTGGCCAGAGGCTCCTTGGGCGCCGCTGTGCCGCGTCCGCGCTTGGGCGGTGCGGCCAAAGCGGC
>JBGSIR010000349.1:0-1720 GCA_041742415.1 Fimbriimonadaceae bacterium
CGGCGCTCTCCAGGTCCAGCGCCGAAATGCTGGCTTCGGCCTTCGAGCCCGCCGCCGTTTCGATTTCCAAATCCACCAGGCCGGTGAGCCGGTGGGTGACGCTGCGCTGGAAGTTGATGTTTTGGATGCGGTCCAGCGGAATCGACCGGTTGGAGCGCATGAGAACGCCCTGCTTGATCTCCAAATGCCCGCCGCGAATGCGGTAGCCATAGGTGAAGTAGCGGATGACGGCGTCGATGACGATGAAGCCGCCGAGCGCCGCGCCAAAGATCTCGAACTGGTCGAAGCCCTCGCCCTGGAACATGTTGATGACGACCACGACGACGACAAAAATCATTCGCCGAATCGCCCTCTCCAGGTTCACCAGGATCGTGAGGGGATGGATCCTTTCGTAGTCGGGAGAGCTCACAGCGCGGGGGGCGGCTCGGGGCCAGTCTGCGGCAGGGGCGGAAGGGGAGGAGGAGCGGTGGGCGGCTCTTCTTCCATGGCGGCCAGAAGCACGCGGCGCAGCTCCTCGGCCTCGTCGGGCAGGATGCCGGGGATCGAAATGGCCGCCGTCAGCTTTCCGCCGACATAGACCGAGACATCGACCACGCCCAGCATGCGAGAGAAGACGCCGGATGTGATGTCAACGTGCTGGATGCGGGCGCGGGCGATGATGCGCTCCATGCGCCAAATGACGCCGCTCTTCACCGCCAGGTCATCCTCGCCCAGCCGCCAGCGCCAGTGCTTGTGCTTCAGCGAAGCCATGACAAGAGGCAGCACGCCAAACAGAAGCGCCGTGACCACAGTTAGCAGGCCCGTGGGCCAGCCGGGAATTCTGCGAAAGCCAAAGATTTCGGCCAGGAGGGGCGCAATGGTCCAGAAGGCGGCGCCGATGCCTGCCGAAATCAGCCAGAGCTTTTTGACCTGCGGGGCCAGGGGGCGCCACTCGTTGTTCAGCATCAGATGGCTCAGGTGGAGCGGTGGCGCTTGCTGGAGCTCAAAAGTCCCTGCATCTCGCGGCGACGACGGCGCAGCACCAGCGCTTCTCGGGCCAAATCGAGGTGATAGAGCGCCTCGGCGTTTTCATCGCAAGAGAGGTCGCGGCCTTGGAAGTCGAGCAGCTTTTCGGAAATGATCTCGATCACGTCCTCAATGCGGCAGCCGTTGATGCCCACCATATCAGGGGATCCGTGCTGAAAGGTGATCTTGATGTACGGCGTCTCGACCACAGCTTCGCTGCCGTCCAAGTGCCGGAACTTTTCCATGTTTTCGCCCATGCTTCCTCGCCCTTCATGATACCGCCGGAGCGGCGGGCTATTGGCCGCTCATCATGCGGCGCACGTCTTGGCCCGCCCGCACTGCCGGGTGCTCAGCCTCTTCCTGACGCAGGCGCCGCAGGTTCGCGCCGCCGCTTTCCGACTCCGCAATCCACCGCTCGGCAAAGCTCCCATCCTCGATCTCGTCCAGGGTCCGCTCCATGGCGGCGCGGGCCTCCGGGCCCACCACACGGGGGCCGATCTGATAGCCGCCCCACTCCGCCGTGTCGCTGATGAGCTCCCGCATGCCCTCCAGGCCGCGCTGGGCGATGAGGTCGGTGATGATCTTGAGCTCGTGGATGCACTCGAAATAGGCGGCATGGGCGGGCACGCCCCGGGCGGTGAGGACTTCAAACGCGGTCTTGAGCAGCTCCGGCACCCCGCCGCAGAGCACCGCCTGCTCGCCGAACAGGTCGGTC
>JBGSIR010000350.1:0-1863 GCA_041742415.1 Fimbriimonadaceae bacterium
GCCCAAACAGGCCGAGCCGCCTTTGGCTCGCGCCCACGCTCCTCCGCCGCCCTCCCGCGCACCTCCTGCAGTCTCTTGAACCTGCCCTTTCGCAGCATGAGCGGCTCTCCGCTCCCGACCCCAACCAAACAAGAGACAAAGCAATGTTGACCTCATTTCTCGCACTGGCCCTGATCGCGGGCCCCACCACGAACTGCCCCATCATGGGCAGCCCCGGCAAGGCCGCCGTTGGCCAGACCGACTACAAAGGCATCCGCGTGAGCTACTGCTGCGCCGGCTGCCAAGACAAGTTCGAAGCCGACCCGGACAAGCACATCCAGGCCGCCAACAAGAAGAAGTCCACCTGGGGCTACTCGCTGTTCGACCCGGTCTCGCGCCGCGTGCTGGACACCAAAACCGAGCCCAAGTGGAGCGCCGTGAGCGGAGGAGTCCTCTACCGATTCTCCAGCGCCGCCAACCACAAGGCCTTCATGGATCTGCCGGCCAAGTTCACCATGACCCCCACCAAGGAGTCGCTCCACTGCAGCGTGATGGATGTGCCCCTGGGCAAAATCTCCGCCGCCGCCAGCTACTCGGACTATGAAGGCACGCGCTACTACCACTGCTGCGATTCGTGCCAGAAGATGTTCGACGACGCCCCCGCCAAGTGGGCCGCCAAGGTGAAGAACAAGGTCGCCCCCGCCAAGGCCGTGGCCGCGCCCAAAGCCTCGTAAGCCAGGATGAAAACCATGCTGATTGCCGCTTCCCTTCTGGGAGGCGGCGCAGCCTGGGCCTTCGATGACGAGCTGGCTCCCACCTGAGCCGGCTGCGCGGGCTCGGCGGCGCTCCTTCGGGACGGCGCCATTCCGAGCCTCTGGACGGCCACCGTGCGTGGCCTCAGCATCGAAGACCCGGCTGCCCAAAGCCGCTTCACATTGGACTACCGCCTCGCCGGCCACCTGAGCATCGGCGTGGAGAAGAACGGAGGGTTTGGACTGGATGACCCCCGGGGCGAGATCCTGCCTCGGTTCAACTGGTTCATCACGTCCGCCACGGCGTCCCGCCCCAGCCTCACGCTGGGCATGACCGCCGACCGCCTCTCCACTCCCAAAGGAACTGCGCTCTTCCTGACGGCCTCTCAGCCAGTTCAGGGAACGCCGCTCACGGTGTTTGCCAGCGGCAAGTGGGGCACCGACATGTCGCGCCTTGCGTTTCCGTTTGGCGTGAACTGGCGGGTGACCGACTCAATGACCCTGCAGGGCATCAACGATTCGGACTACACCCACCTCATCCTCACCCAAGCCGGTGGCCCGGGCAGCGTCAGCTTCGTCCTGGCCCGCATGAAGCACCCCGGCCTCATGGTCTCGGTGGGCTTCTAAAGGCAGAGATGCAGGAGCCCGCCCAAGCCTGGGCGGGCTCCCCCAGGCTTGGTTAAGCAGCTGCTCAGCCTCAGGACAACCGCCCTCCCAAGCTGGGAGGGCCCCGTGAAACGATGGGAGGGTTGGCTCTGGCTCCTCGCCAGCGGTGGAGCCGGTGCTGAGTGACGGGTTGGCTTCTCGCTTGCGGGGAAGGCTATTGCGGGAGTCGGCCGTCAACCCCCTCAGGCCCTCCGGGCCAGCTCCCCCAGGCATGGTGGAGCGGTCGCAAAAGCCTCCCATTAACCGCCCTCCCAAGCTGGGAGGGCCCCGTGAAACGGTGGGAGGGTTGAGCCCGACTCCTCGCTTGAAATCAAGCCTCGATTGTCCGGCTTCTGGCGAAGGCGAGAGTCGGCCGTCACCCCCCTCGGGCCCTCCGGGCCAGCTCCCCCAGGCATGGTGGAGCGGTCGCAAAAGCCTCCCATTAACCGCCCTCCCAAGCTGGGAGGGCCCCGTGAAACGGTGGGAG